>DATHOI010000839.1:0-6628 GCA_035485095.1 Polyangiaceae bacterium
GGTGCGCGCGGAGGTCGCAGAGGCGTCCGTCGTATTCTCTGCCACCGCGGCAGAAACATTTCTGCAGAAGGCGCTGCTCCTGCACGCTTCCTTGAGCGCGCCCGCCGCCGAAGTGCCGAACGTCAATTTCCAAGGCGTGGAGGACGCGAACCGCGCTTACGCAGAAGCCTTCGGAATTTCGCTGAAAGACATCGCCGGAGAGCTGTGGCAGCCACTTAGCAACGCGTTCCAGCTGCGCGAGTGGATTTTGCACAACTCGGCTCATGACAATGACTCCAACCCGTTCGAGGTCACGGTCGAATACGCCGACGCGATCGACGACGCGATCGAGCAGTTTTTGTCCGCTGTCGATCTCGCGTTGCGCAAACAATGCGTCTACTGAGCGCTGGCCGGGGCGCGCACGAGACTCGAGCTTTGGGCTCGATGGCGCGCTCGCACTGGGCCGCCGAAGGCTAGGCCGCGCCTCGATTCGACGCGTGACCATGCCAAGCTTCTGGAATGGTCACGCGCCACGGCACAGCTCGGCGCAGCCTTCGGCGTCGAGGCTCGCCCGCAGCTCAGAGCGGCGCGATGCCGGAGCCGCCAGTGCCGCCAGCACTGGCGCCCGCAGCGCCGCTCGACACGGCGCCCGCGCCACCAGCGCTCGTGGCCGCGCCCGCGCTGCACTTGTCGATCGCGAGCTCACACGTGCCTGACGTGCCGGTCCCCGTCACGATGCAGCGGGAGAGGGTGAGACAGCTCGGCCCGTTCGCCGTGTCACACGCGGCGCCGTCGGCCGCCGCCGCAACGCAGGTCCCCATCGTCGCGCCGGTCGGGATCACGCAGCTTGCGGCCGCGGCACAGACCGTCAAATCTCCGTCGCACGCTTGGCCCGCGCTCGCCACCACGGCCGCGATGCACAGCATGCTGGTTGGGTCGCAAGCCAAACCTTTGGCCGGGTCGCAGCCCGGGCCGGTCTTCTTCTTCGAATCGCACGCGGCGCCCGTCGTGGCGACGGCGGGCTGACACGCGCCCTGCACCGCTGCCGCCGCCGTCGTCGCTGCTTTCGCGCCGACGCAGGAAAAACCAGCTCCGCACGGCGTGTCCGCGTCGCACGCGTCCCCGGTCTTGGCGTCTTCGCTCGCGCACACCGTGCCCTTGGCGACGCAGGTCAGCCCTGGACCGCAGCTGTCCAGGCTCGCGCACGAGTCATTGACTTGAGGTTCGGGTTGGCACACTCCGCAGCTCGCGTTCTTGTCGATCCCGCAAAATCGAGACTGGCATTGTGCGCTGAACGCGCAGGCGGCGCCGGCCGCGAGCTTTCCAGCCACCGGCTGACACGCCACCGGCAAGAGGTTGTTATTGTAGTCGGTGCAGTCCACGGCGGGCAGCGCGTCCGCGCACGCGCTGGTCGTGGTCGGAGTGGCGCCGGTGGAGCTCGCCGCTAGGCTATTCATGCAGGCAGCCTTTTGTGCACTCTGGCAGGTTGCGAGATCGCCGTAGCGCACCTGAATCCCGTCCGCGTTACACGTGCCCACGCGTTCGCAGCGCGCATCCGCGAGCTTCGTGCATGCAGCGTCGGCGGACAGCCCAGTGCTCGAGGAGGAACCGCAACCCGCCAGCGCGAGCGCCACGACGGCGAAACCCGACCCAAAGAAACGGTATTTCATCATGTGACTTTACATGAACCTGAAAACCAGGGCGACGCGCCGACAGGCTCGAGCTTGGCTGTCGTCCCAAAAAGCTACACGCGGGGCATCGCTACGCAGCCGGTCGAGCGCGCGTTTTTCACGCGTTGCGTTGGTCGTTGCCCCGCGAACGTGGCGAATCTCACCGCCGCGACGCTATCCACTTCGGTAGCGACACAGTGCGCGGATTCGCCAGCTCTTGCTCGGCTAGCGCGCCAAAAGGCTCATGGTTGGGCGGTCGTCATCCCGGCGTCTGTGGTGCCCACGCTCGAGACTCCGCCAGCGTCGACGCTCTCGATCGGAGCGCCGATGCAAGCGATGAAGGCCACGGCACCGGCCGCCGGAGTTGGGTGCGAGCTATCGGACACGAAGCGCAAGATTTGCTTTTGATTGGCCGGGCAGTTCGTGAGCGCGGGTGAGGCGGGGTTGTTGATGTAACAATAGCCGGGGGCTACCCCGCTTGTCTGGTCCGCTACGCATTGGGTCAAGTCGCTCCCAGTCTCCTGCAAGATCTCGCACTCGCAGAAGGTCGAGCAAGCGACTTGGCCCGCGTTGCCACAGGTACCGGCGGATTGTAGCTGCGCCTCGACCGCGGGAACGATCGTCGGGTCGACCGGGGCGCGACCGGGGATCGTGCAATCGCAACCTGTCTTTTGCGCTTCCACGACCTCGCACGGCACTTGGTTCGTCGTCGGATCGACGGTCAGTGCGCGGGGCAGGCATTTCCCGTTGAGCGCTTGCTTGAGGCGCTCGATGATTGCGCCGACCGCTGGGTTGTAGCCGTAGTTCGGGTCGCTGGACGGGTTGCTGGAGGTCGTCACCTTGGGGCAAATGGACGCCACGATGCCGTTGGCGCCGAAGTCCTTCAACACTTGGAGCTCGCGCGCGCCCGGGTACGCTTTTGCATAGCTCTGGATGTTCGTCGGTGCGCCGCCGGCGGGCGGCTGACACAGCGGGCTATTGTAGGCGGTGATCTGCGACAAATCGCCGGCCTTGGTGGCGGCGCAGTCGCAGGCTTCATCGCCTGGCATGCAAGTCTTCGGAGTGGCCAGCGCGAACGTACAGGCGAACTCCAAGTCACCCATGTCGACCGGGTTCTGCTCGTGGCCGTTGATCGGGCTCGCCGTCGGGTTCATCGAGGTTGCCGGGACGATCGGGTCGTTCGTGATGGGATTGTTGCCCATGCGCGGAGTGAGCGACTCCACCATGAAGGGGTCGCTTGGCGGGACCGGCGGACTCGCCGTTGGATCACCGAGCAACATTGGCCAGCGGTTTTGACTCACGAGGTCCGTTGCGGTGAGGTAGTTGAGCCCAGGGCCGGTGAGTGACGGAGCGTCCGCGATGTCCTGCCAGGGCACACCCACGATGCCAGCCAAAAATACCAGCGACGGATCGCGCGGGGAGATGTTGCTGCCGCCGGTCGCGTACAACGGATTGGTCACCACTGTCTTGCCGTCCGATTGCAACGTCAGCGTCGTACTCGTCAAGCCGGTCACGTAACGGTCGGTCGGGTACAGCAAGTTGAACCCGAAGCGCTGCTGCTGATCGAAGCAACGCATGTTCAGAGAATCATGCAAAGTATCCCAGGTGGCGTAGGCCTGACCCGCTGGGACCATGCCGCATACCGAGTCCTGGGACAGCGGCATGCACCCGGCGGGCGGCGTCGTTTCATTCTGGGCGCAGGAGCGGCAGCACGGGTCATTGGGATTCGCCGCGCACGCGGCTGTCGCGCGCGGCATCGGAAGACCGGACGTAGAAACGAACCAGCCGACTCCCTCGTCGACGATCGAGCAGTCATTTTCGTCGGTGAGCATCACGATGGCGACCAGCGAATCGGGCCGCAGGAACGCCGCGCGTTGCGCGAGCAGCGTCTGATCACACCCGTTGCACGTCGTCGTGCCGTCTGAATTGACGACGAGCGTCGAGCCACGCACGGTCGAGTTGCCGACCTTGCTGACATTCACCGGCGGTTCGGGATCGACCAGAAAACGGTACCAGCCCTCGAGCTGTGCTTCATAGCCGCAGCCGATCTGGCCAGAGGCGTGGATCATGTCGGCGAAGCTCATCCCGAACGCGGTGGCGTCGGTGGAACCGGGCGGGACATCTTTCCCCCCGGGGTCCCAAGCCAAAAATCCGCTGTTGTTCCAGGTGTTCGCCACGGGGAAGACCGCCGTTGGGTCGTCTGGGTTGCTGCCCGCCGGGCGAATGGCGCCGAGCAGCTGACCGTTGTCATTGAGCGGATTGTCTTGGCCTGCAGATGGTGCAGGGGCCGCGCACACGGTACCGCCGTGCGAGCCCAAGCTGGACGTCACGATCCCGACGTGGATGTCGGCAATGGGCGTGAACTCCGGTTGGCCCGTCGCGCAATTGCCGTTTGCATCTGAGTTTCCGCCGGTCGGCGCTCCGTTGGCATCGACGCAGATCGGCGAGACCAAGCGACCGACCAGCACGGGCACGGCGGCTCGCAGGATGTCCTGCTTGTCCGCCATGGACGCGGAGTTGTCGACCATGAACAACAGATCGATCTTATTGACGCTCGTCTGCACGATCTGATCGACGAAGATATTGCTGGTCTGGGGCTCGCTCGTGACGACCTTGCGGTCCAAGCAACCCGTAGCGAGGCCGCTCATGACCGTAGCGCTTGCGGCGCCTGCGAGTGCGGTCCGCGCGAGCCGTGAGGCGTGAATCGAGCGCAGATTTCGAGCCGAAAGCTTCAACATCGTCGAGCCCTTCAAGTATAGAGGTTCGCTACGACTCCGCGGCCAAGGGTCCCGCGAGCGCGAGCGCAATTTGCAATGAGATCTCTCGTCCGTTGTCGTGCACGGAGCATGCCGCGCACAACACGTTTAACGCGCGCGTAGAAATACCGTTCCCTGCGCGTTAGTGTCGCGAGTCGCGCGGGGTGATTCTCCGCGGCGTGGCGTAGCGACTCAACGCTAAGTTCGCGAGTTGCGCGACGAGCGAGTCGTCGACTGGCAACGATGCAGTCATTTGATCGTCGAGTGTGGCGAGTCGCGCGGGGTGATTCTCCGCGGCGTGGCGTAGCGACCCAACGCGGTGTTTGCGCGTTGCCCGACAGCGAAGCGGTCGATTGCCAACGATGGACTCATTCGCACGCGCGAGTGCCAATGCCGTTGGCAATTCCGAGCGCTTCGAGTCGTCGAGTCAGTGATGATTTGTTATCGCGTGATCGCGTCGTCCGCGTTTGAGTTGGGTGAGGTCCGCGGTCGGTGGTGCGGGCAGCGTTGGCGCCTGCATGGCGAGTGTTGGCTCGATGTGGTGCGACGTGTTCACAGGTGCGTGCGAGGTGTCTGTCACGCACCGGTGCGTATAAAGGATCACGCAAGAGAGCAAAAACAGACGGGAACGCTGCTTGTTTGGGCGCGTGTTCCTATTCAGAATGAAACGATGTCTTACTGCTCGGTGTTCAGTTCACGATTGCGGCTCGGGGCCTCGAGCAGCATGCGCGCCTCAGTACTCCTCAGCGCGGGCGCGCTCGCGCTGGCCTCCGGTTGCTCCGCAGGGAAGGCGCCGGGCAGCACCGCGGATCGAGGCTCAGGGGGCGTGACCGGCAGCGGAGCTACCGGTGGGACGCTCACCGTTGGTGCGGGCGGCAGCAGCACGGCGGGGGGCGACGGCCTGATTGTGACGGATGGCGGGACCGGTGGCGGCGACGGCGGCACCACGAACCCCGATAACCCGACGACCTGCGCAGACGCCGCAACGAACCGCACCTACGTCGGTTGCGAGTTTTGGCCGACGGTCACGTACAATCCCGTGTACTCGGATTTCGACTTTGCGGTAGTGCTCGCCAACGGCGGCACCACGGACGCTCAAATCAACGTGACCGGTCCGAGCGGCTTCACGAAGACAGCAACGGTGCCCGCAGGCGGCCTGACTTCGATCATCCTGCCCTGGGTTCCGGATCTAAAAGGCCCTGAATTCTCGCGTGTGAATACGTCAGGCGGGCGCGTGAGCACGTCGGTGCGCGTCAATGCGGGCGCGTATCACGTCACGAGCTCGGTCCCGGTCACCGCCTGGCAGTTCAACACCCTCGAATACGAGAAGCCGCTCGCGGGCATCAGCTCGTGCGGCACGAGCTTCAATACGATGAACTGCTTTTCGACGAGCAACGACGCCTCCCTCTTGCTCCCGTCGACGGCCATGACCGGCACCTACCGCGTGATCACCCGTTCTGCGATCAACGGCGGGGCTGCTGGCCCTTCGTTCACCAGCGACCCGGGTGGCTTTGCGGTCACCGCCACGCAAGACAACACCACCGTTACCCTGCAGTTTCCGAAGACCTGCGGCGCCGCCACGTTCAATCCGCCCATGCTCGGCGGCTGCATCGCGGCCGGCACCGGAGTAATGGCCGCCAATGGTGGGGACGTCGTGATGTACACGCTCAATACAGGCGACGTCGTGGAGTTTCTGGGCCAACCAGCCGCCGGAGACAGCCTCGAGCACGCAGATCCGAGCGGCACTTTGATCAACGCGAGCCAGCCGGTCCAAGTGATCTCGATGAACCCGATCACGAACATCCCCGATAGCGCGGTGAACGCGGATCACATCGAGGAAATCGTGCTGCCTGCCGAGGTCATCGGCAATAAGTATATCGTCGCGCCGCCCACTTCTCCGGACGGCACGGTGCGGGGCGGACACATGGTGCGCATTTACGGCAATGTCGACGCCACGACGTTCACCTATCCTTCTGGGCAACCCACCGGCGCGCCCACGACGCTCGACGCTGGCGCGTTCGTCGAGCTCGGGCCACTGACGGATCCGTTCGAGATCGACGGCAGCCAGCCGTTCGTCGTTGGGTCGTTCATGGTCGGCGGCTCGCTGCAAGCACCGCCCGGCAGCGCTTGCCCGGATTATCCGTGCCCCGGCGACCCGGCGATGACCATCGAGGTGACGCCCCAACAATTTCGCGAGTCCTACACGTTCTTGGCCCCGGCGGA
>DATHOI010000840.1:0-9042 GCA_035485095.1 Polyangiaceae bacterium
CTTCGATGCCCGCGAGCTTGTCCTTCATACCCAAGGTGATCTTGAGCAATGGGGGCAAGTCCTTCTCGAGCGCCGCCTTGAGCTTGGCTGCAGCGACCGCGTCGAGCGAGGTCTCGATCTTGGCAGTCACCATCGCCGGCTTGCACTCGAGCTTCGCGTTCACTGACGCATTGCAATGCGCCTTGCACTCCGCGCTCATCTCTGGCGGCTTCACTTCACCGCTGCACTTCGGCTCCTTGAACTCGGCGCTGCAGCTGCCGGAGCAGGTGCCTTTGCACTCGCCCTTGGCCTGCACGGTGCACGTCGCGTCGCACTCGCCCTTGCACTCACCGTGGCAGGTCGCCTCGACCTTGCCCGTGCACTTGCCTTCACAGGTGCCGGAGCACTTGGCTTTGCTGTCTTTGCCGTCACATTTGCCGTTGCACGTGCCGTCGCACTTGCCGGAGATGTCCGCCGAGCAGTCGCCCTTGCAGCTACCGCCGCAGGTGCCTTCACACTTGGCACCGGCTTGCACGTCGCAAGAGCCCTCGCACTTGGCGTCGCACGTGCCGCTCAGCTTGCCACCTTCACAGGTGACCTTGGCCGAGCCCGGCGTGACCTTCGCGTCGCAATGGCCCGCACAGTCCGCCATCGCGTTCATCGACGCGGACCAGACCGGGGGCTTCACGTCGATCTTGAACTTGACGCCAGCCTTGGCCTTGACCTCGCCGAGGATCTTGACGGCCGCGTCGCAGGCGGCTTCTGCCTTCTTGCCCGGGCCGTCTTCCTTCGGCTTGATGTCCGCGTCGCTCGCGCCCAAGTCTTTGGCAAGATTGCCGCAGGCGGTCGCCACGTCGGCTTCGAGGTCAGCGGCGATCTTCTGCAGATCCGCGCCGGCCGCGAGAGAGGCCTTCACTTTGCCTTCGAGCTCACCGTTCAGGCCGAAGTTAGCGGCCATCAGCGCGTCTGCGTCGGCGATGTTCGCCGGGCAGGAGCCGGGGGCTCCGGGGACGTCGGGCATCTTGGGAGCGCCAGGGATCCCCTTCATACCGCCGCAATCAATGATCAGGGGAACAGCCAAAATCAGGCCAGCACCAACCCAAGCTCTCGTCGTCTTCATCGGTTCTATCCTCCTCGGGCTCCGCTTCGGGGCCGCGATATCGGCGAGCACGCTAGCCCGGTCGCCCGCGCTTGAAAACCCTGATCACCTTTTTGTGACCGGCCGTGACCGATTCCAGCGCGCTGCTCGATTCGGCGCTTTTACGCGGGAATATGGGGGCAACGAGCGTTGCGGAGGGCTCGGCGATCAGCGTCGAGCTTTGGACCCACGCGCGGCCGGTCGTTCGGGCGCACTATCAGGAGCACTAAAGGGCAGCTCGATCTGCTCGGCCGAAAGCGACTTCCGCACCGGCTTTTGGCCCGCGCGAGCTAGGAAATCATCCTCACGGGCCATGTCTGCGCTGACCACTTCTTCATTGTCGAACGCGAATGCGAGCGCGTCGAAGACCTTCGCCGGGCCGAGCTGCGGATAACGCTTCAGGATGCGCTCGATGCTCGCGCCACTGCGATAGAACGCCCACAGTCGGCGCACCGGGACACGCGAGCCCAGAACGTAGGGGCTGCCTCCGAGCACCGCTGGATCCACGCGCACGTGCGGATGCGGTACTAAAACGATGGGTAATGACAGCGGACGGTCTCCTCGAAAAAACGAGCAGCCACGATTCTGCTCACCGCTTCACGGGCCATTAACCCCTAACGCCGGACCGTCTGCGCACCAAGTGCTCGCGCACAAACTGCCCAAATGAAGCTCAGTGCGCAGACTCGAGCGCTTCACGATGTTCGGCAAAAGTGCGACTGAACGCGTGCCGCCCCTCCCCCTTGGCCACGAAGTACAGATAATCGCTCTGTGCGGGCTCGAGTACGGCCTCGATCGCCGGAGCGCCCGGATTGGCGATCGGACCGGGCGGCAACCCCGCGTGCCGGTAGGTGTTGTACGGGTTCTGCGCGTCGCGCAGCAGCGCTGGCGTCACCGTGCCCTTGAAGTCGGCGCAGCTCGGGATGTCTTTCGGTTGAATCAGACAGCCGTAATTTGCCGTCGGATCGGATTGCAACATGCGAGGCGGACGAAACTCGGGGTCTTTCAGGCGATTGAAGAACACGCTCGCGATCAGCGGACGTTCGTCGGCCTCGTGCGCCTCTTTCTCGATCATCGAGGCGAAGGTCAGCACGTCGCGCTCGCTGAAGCCGAAGTCAGCCGTGAGCTGAGCGAGTCGACCCGGGTGCGCCTCGTATAGCTTCTGCAGCCGTTTTTTGGCTTCCGCGACCAACACTCGCACGACCTCGCGCGCGTCGCTGTCGACCAATAGCCCGTACGTCGCTGGAAACAGGTAGCCCTCGGCGCTCGCTCCGGGAATGCCCAGCTCGCGCAGCAACGCGGGGTCAGCCACCGCGCGGTGAAATGCTTGCAATGTGCAGACTTGCGCGTGCTCCAAGCGTTCGCCGATCTGAAAATGCTGAAAGCCCTCGGGCAAGGTCACGCGTTCGGCTGGACGCGAACCGCTGTGCTCGAGGCGCAATGTGAGCTCACGCGCGGACGCAGCGTCGTTCAGCAAATGCTCGCCGGGCGAGAGCTCGAAGCCGGGATGAAGCAGCGCAAGCTGCCAGCGAAACAGATGCGGGCTCGAGAGCGCGCCGCGGGCCACCAAGAGCTCACTGAGCTCCGGCACGGTGGCGGCGACAGGCACCTCGATCGTGAACGGCTTGCCGCTGCCAGGGCCAGGCAAAAGCGACCAACCCAACAGCGGGACCAAGCACAGCCCAACCAGCACCCCCACGCGAACGAACAGTCGGCCGAAGGCACGCCGCGGCCCGCGCGGCGGCAAGCTCGCAGTTTCGCGTGGCGCCCCCTGCGCTTGCGACGCGCGGCGCCGCCTGCGCTTGCGACGCGAGGTACCGCTGCTCGGTGGTGGAGCGCTGCTCGGCGGAGCGCTGCTCGACACCTGCGGGCGCTGGGACTTTCGCCGTCGCGGTTTGCTCATTCTTCCGGCTCCCGCACGCCGTCCCGGTGCCCGTCGAGCCAGCTTTGAAGGAGCACCGCCGCCGCCGCGCTGTCGACGCGCTCGCGCGCTTCGCGCGTGGTAGCGCCTTGCTCGCGCAGGCGCGCGTGCGCCTCCCGGGTTGACAGCCATTCGTCGATCAATTCCACACGCGCGGAGGTGCGCGCGCCCAGCGCGTCAGCAAAGCGCCGGGCACGTTGCGCGGCCACGCCCTCCTTGCCATTCAGTTGGCGCGGCAGCCCAACCACGAACACAGTGATGCCTTCGGCCTCGGCCAGCCGGGCAAGCTCGAAAACGACCCGCCGCTGGTCGCGCCCGTCGAGGTATTGGCGCGGATGGGCCATCAGGCCGAGCTCATCGGCAACGGCCAGGCCAACACGGACTTTTCCGAGGTCCACGGCTGCAGCCCGCATCGACAGCGTGTTTAGCATTGGAACCCGTTCAGAACCGATAGTTTCAGGACGTGACCTCGGCTGCGCAGGCAAAAAAGCCGTTCACGAGCTTGACCCGACCCGCCCATCCGAGCATAAGCGCGGTCGACCGAGGCGTGCCCCGCCCCGGCTGTTCAGGATCGAAAGTCATGCAATTTCGCGCCGTCAAGGGGACGAACGACATCCTCCCCGACGAAGTCAGACGCTGGCAGCGCGTCGAGCAAACGTTCCGGCGCGCAATGACCTTGGGCGGTTTTTCCGAAATCCGCACGCCGATCCTCGAGCACAAGAACCTATTCGTGCGTTCCACTGGCGAGACATCCGAGATCGTCGAAAAACAAATGTTCGAGCTGGAACGGAGCGGCGAGGTCCTCGTGCTCCGTCCCGAGGGCACTCCAGGCTCGGCACGCGCGTACCTGACGAACAGCGTGCAGGCTCAAGAGCCAGTGTCGCGCTGGTACTACATCGGCCCCATGTTCCGTGCCGAGCAACCACAGCGCGGTCGCTACCGGCAATTTTACCAAGCGGGCTGCGAGCTTTATGGCGACGCGAGCCCCCTCTGCGACGCGGAGCTGATCGACCTTTTGTACAGCTTCTTGGTTGGTTTAGGGATCAACGACGCGACCGTCGCGATCAATTCCATCGGCGGCGCGGAGAGCCGGGCCGCGTATCGCGAGGCACTGCTCAATCACCTGCGCCCACGCGCGGAATCGCTCAGCGAGCACGCCAAAAAGCGGCTCGAGGACAATCCGCTGCGCATCCTGGACTCCAAGGACCCGCGCGATCGCGCAGCCGTCGCGGATGCACCGTCGATTCTGGACGCGCTGATTCCGGAAGACCGCGAGCATTGGCAAGCGGTGCTGCGCGGCTTGGACGCACTGAAAACGCCGTATGTCGTGACGCCTAGCATCGTCCGCGGTCTCGACTACTACACGCGCACGGTGTTCGAGTTTCAGTCGAGCATGGGCGGCCTGGGCTCGCAAAACACGCTGATCGCCGGCGGTCGCTACGACAACATGTTGAAGAGCCTGGGCGGCCCGCAAATCCCGGCCATCGGTTGCGGCATGGGTCTGGAGCGGATTATTTTGGCGCTAGGCGACGAGGTCGTCAAAGCGCCGAGTCCTTGCTTCATCGCGCCGCTCGGGGAGCGCGCACAGCTCTCGGCGCTGCAATTGACGCGCGAGCTGCGCAATCACGGCGTCGTCACCGTGCTGGACGGTCGTGGCAATTCCATGAAAAGCATGCTGCGCCGCGCAGACGGCTTGGGCGCGCAGCTCTGCGTCGTCATCGGCGACTCAGAGGTCGAGCAGAACCAAGTGCAACTCAAAGATCTCGCGGCCCACAGCCAAGAACAAGTTCCACGCGGGGACGCGGTGGCGCGCATCGTTTCGGCCTTCAATGCGACGGAAGCGCTCGGGAGCAGCCATTGAGTTTTACCCATTGGGGTAGCACGAGGCGCGTCTCTCCTGCGGGCTCCGTCAATCGACTTGCCGCGCGGCTGCTAGCGTCGACCCTATTTCTGTGCGTGTTCTGTTTCGGCGCGCTCGCGGCAGCTCAGATGCCGGGTGGCATGGGTGGCGGTATGCCGGGTGGCATGGGCGGCGGCATGATGCCCGGGGGCGGCATGGGTGGCCCACCGCCAGCGCAGGGCAAGAAAAAGAAGGAAGCACCGCCACCTGGCACGCCCGAGATGCACGCCGCTTCCGGCGCCGAGGACTCGGTGAGCGCGCCCGGCAGCGAGCCGGCGCTGCCGGACGAACCGCTGAAGCTCAAGAAGCCGACGTTCGATGCGCTCGGTTCCGACGCCGAGCCCGAGCAATTCGAGACCGGCCACGCACAGACCACGAAATACCGCTTCTACGGCCCGTATTTTCAAGAAAATAGCGGGCAATACCAATTCCGCCTCGCGTTCCCGGTCTGGGCCGAACGCACTATGCCGTCGCGCACGAAGCCGCTCGAGCTCGATCGCGCATCGCTCTTCGCGCTCTATTACAACCGACGTAGCGCCGAGCAGGCCGACGACATCCTGTTCCCGGTGTTCTGGAACTTGCGCGACAAGACCACGAACTCGCGCACGACGATCATCGGCCCGTACGTCAACCGCAGCGCGCCTGACGAGCACGACAACTGGCTCGCACCGCTGTACTTCACCGGCAAGCGCAAGACCGGCGGCTACACGCTCATCCCGCCACTGCTCACGTACACGAACCACGACGACCAAGGCGGCTTCAGCATGGTCGGGCCGCTATTCTGTTCTTGGAAGGGCGGCTCCAACTGCGACATGCGCACGGCGCAGGACATCGATTTCGGGCTCGCGCCGTTCTACTTCTACGGCCAAAACCTGAAGACCAAGTACGAGATCGTCCCGCCGCTTCTTCACTACTATCGCTACAACGATCGCGATTTGTCGTGGACGGACATGTGGGGGCCGTACTTCCGCCGTCACACCCAGCAGACCGACAGCTTCCACTTATTTCCGCTGTATTACAGCCTGTGGGGCAAGGACGAGCGACACACGACGGTGCTGCCCTTCTTCCACTACGGTTACAAGGGCGACTCGTGGTTGCTCGCGACACCGCTGTTCGTGGCTGCGCGCGGCGACAAGGGCGAGAGCACGTTTGCGACTTGGCTCTACGCTCGTTATCGCGGCCGCACCGAGCTCGACATGGTCACGCCGTTCTATTGGGCGTACCGCGATCCGGACATCGGTCTCGACGAAAAGATTCTGTTCCCGTTTCTGTACAAGCGCACCAGCCCGCGCGAGTCGAGCTACGCGGTGTTCCCCTTCTTCGGTCACTTCGAGCGCTTCGGCGTCAGCGAGAGCACTTGGGTTACGCCCTTCTTCCAGCACACCACCGATCTGCGTGGCTGGGAGACGAACATCCACCCATTGCTCTACGTAGGCCGCAACGCGCTCGACACGCACTTCGTGCTGGCGCCGATCTTTTGGGATTTCGCATCCCCGAAATCGCGCACTACGGTGGCTTTCCCAGTCTTCTGGCGCTTCAGCGACGACAAGGAAGTGACCGAGCTCGTCGGAAACGTCTACTATCACGAGAAGAAGCTGAGCAACGGTCTGGACTGGGAGATCCACATCTTCCCGGCCTTCTCCTACGGAGAGACCCCAAACGGGCATTGGTGGAACGTGCTCTATGGTCTCGCGGGCTACACGCGCGAAGGCACCATGACGAAGATGCGGACGTTGTGGATCCCGATCAAGCTGAGCGACTAGTTCCGGCTGACGGCCGCAGTTTCCCTCCGCGGGAGAATCCTTAATACTGTTGCGGAAATGCGAGCGATTCCCGCCAGCCTGCGCCTGACGAATCAAGGCGCGCTCGTGGATCAGCTGCTCCGCCTCGGTGTCGCGACGAGAGCCGAGCTCGCCAAGGCGACGGGCATGAGTCAGCCCACCGCGGGCAAGATCATCGACGAGCTCCTCGATGCGCAGGTCGTCGAAGCGGTCGACGACGACAGCCGCGAGCGCAACGTCGGGCGACCGGGCAAGCTCGTGCGCCTCGCTACGGCACCAGAGCGGCTCCTGATCGTAGAGCTGGGTGTCGAGCAGACGTCGCTCGGGGCTCGCCCGATCGCGCCGCTCGAGCTCGAAGCGTGGCCGATCTCGTTCAAAACGCCGACCAGCGAGGCGGCTTGGACCAAGCGCTTTCGCGCCGAAGTCTCCGGGCTCGCGTTGAGTAACCCCTGGGGCGCAGTACTGAGCGTGCCCGCGATGGTCGACGAGCGCTTGGGCAAAGTATTGCTCTCGCCCAATCTCCATTGGCTCGAGAGCGCGGATCTGCCGGAAATCCTGGGCTCCGCGCTGAACGCACCGGTCACTCTGATCCAAGAGGTCAAGGCGCTCGCCCTCGGCGAGCTGCATGCCCGCGCGCACCTCGGCGATTTCCTGCTCGTCGATGTCGGCGAAGGCGTGGGCGGCGCGATCGTGCTCGGCCAACGTCCTTACGACGGCCCGTTGCCGGTCACAGGAGAGATCGGGCACACCCGCCTACGCGGCAACGATCGCGTCTGTGGCTGCGGCAACCGAGGCTGCCTCGAGACGCTGATCGGCGTGCCCTATTTAGTGCAGAGCCTGCGCGACGCCACTGGCAATACCGCCGTCGATCTCAGAAGCTTGCTCGCGTACCTCGACCAGGACCCGCTGCCGAGCTGGCTGAAAGACGCGCTGGACTCGACCGCGGCGTGCATCGGCGGGGCGCTCAATCTGTATGGCCTGGAGCGCGTGGTGCTCACCGGCTTCTTGCACCAGCTCCCGCTGCCCGCGAAGGACTATCTGTCGCACGCCGTGGCGCGCTCGGCGATGTGGAGCCGTTTTGCGCCAGTCGAAGTCAGCTTTGCCCCGCGCCGTCGCGCGCGTGGCCTGGTTTTGGCTGGGATCCAGCGCTTCGTGGCTCAGGCCGAATGGTCTCGCCGCTGAGTGCTAGATTTAGATGATGAAAGCCAGCGTCGCCGTTCTCGGAGCTTCGGGCTTCGCGGGTGCGGAGCTACTGCGGCGCTTACTCGAGCACCCAGGGGTCGAAGTCGTGCGCGTGTGCGCCAACGATCACGTGGGCGAGCCCATCGCCTCCGCCCATCCGCACCTAGAAGGCTTGACTCGCTTGCGCTTCGAGAATCCACCGCACGCTCAGGCGGCGCGCGAGGTCGACGCGGTGCTCATGGGTCTACCGCACGGCGCGAGTTGCGAGGTGATCGACGCAGTGACTGATTCCGCGACGCGCATCGTGGACATGTCCGGCGCCTTTCGCGTGCAAAACCCCGAAAGCTACGCGCGCTACTACGGGTCCGCGCACCCTCGCCCCGAGCTCCTGCCGCGCTTCGTCTACGGCCTGCCGGAGTTGTTTCGGGAGCGTATCCGCGCTGCGCGCTACGTCGCGTCCGCCGGTTGTTTCGCGACGGCGATCGAGCTGATGCTGCTGCCCTTCGCCAAAGCGGGTCTCTTGCGCGGGTCGGTCGAGGTGGTGGCGATCACGGGCTCGAGCGGCAGCGGTGCCACGCCCAGTGCAACGACGCACCACCCCGTCCGCGCCCACAATTTGCGCACGTATCGTCCGCTGGAACACCAGCACACGCCCGAGATCATCGAGACGTTGCAGACCGCCGGTGCAACCGAGCTCTCGCTTCGGTTCGTGCCGGTCAGCGCGCCACTGGTGCGCGGTATCTTCGCGACGGCGTTTTTTCGAGTGCCCGCGAGCGTTTCGGAAGAGACTCTGCGAACTCTGCAGGCAGTTGCCTATCGCGGCGAGCGCTTCGTGTGCGTCCCCGAGTCACGCTTACCCGAGGTCGTGGCGGTCAGCGGCTCGAATCGCGTGGAGGTCGGTCTGACTTTGGGCCCCGTCGAAGGGTCCACGCGTGGGCTCACCGCGTTTAGCGCGCTCGACAATCTGGTCAAAGGCGGCGCCGGCCAAGCGATTCAAAATCTGAATCTGATGCTCGGTTTCGAAGAAGGCACGAGCCTCACGACGCCTGCACTGTTTCCCTAATCGCAACAATCTGTTCGAGAATGCGGAATTGACTCAGGTCCCGCGCGGCGCTCAGCCTAGCTGCGTTCACCGCCACCAAAG
>DATHOI010000841.1:0-4465 GCA_035485095.1 Polyangiaceae bacterium
TATCCAGTCTCGGATAGTATCATCCTTGGGCGCCAGCGTCGCGGCGCGCTCGAATTCCGCTAGAGCGCTCTGCTTCATGCCGGCGGTCACGTAAATTCGGGCCAGAGTCACGCGGGATTGAGCTTCCTCTCCCGGCGCGGCGAGCGAAACGGCACGCCGTGCGTGCTCGCCAGCGAGGCGCAGGTCACCTGCGGCCATCAAGCCGCAGTACGCGGCGCGCTCGAAGATCTTGGCGCTCGGGTTGCCGAGAGTCGCGCGCGCATAGGAGCGCGCGGCATTCGCCATGCGTCCCTCTCGCTCCTCGTATTGTGCTTGCGTGAGGTAGTGATTGGAAAGAAGCGCGTCAGCCTCGGCGTGCGCCTCTTGCAACCGCGAGCTGATCTCCGGATTGTCTGGGACCAAGCTCGCGGCGATGCGCAGTGCGTTGGCGGCAGAGACCGGATCCTTAGCGCCGAGGGCCAGGCGAGCGTTGGCCAAGTAGCGTTCGGCTTGCTGCTCGCGAGCGTGCACGATGCGCTGCTCATAGCGCCGCTTGAGATCGTCGGCTGCGCGCTCTTGGTTCTCGACGCGCTGAGGTGAAGGTGCAACGGATGGCGCTTGCGCTGGGATGCTGCTGCCCGAGAAGCTCCGTCCGCCGAGCTTGCGGGCCAGCGCGCGCTTGCGGGCGTCGGCGTCCAGTGGACGCTGCGACTGAATGCGGGCAGGCGTTACGCTGGGCGGCGCAGAAGGAATAGCTGACACGCTGCGCTCGCTCGTGATCGACGCCGGCCCTGGGTTTTGCGAGTTCTGCAGGTGCGCTCGTTCGGCCGCCCGAGCTTCTTCTTCGATCTGGCGCTGGATGGCTTGAACCTGGGCAAGAACCGTGGAATCGGACAGCTTTTGAGCCAGGTCGCGCGTCTTGTTGAGTGACGCCAAATAGGCGTCGTACTCGGCGCGCGGCGCGCTGCGCGTGAGCGCGTCGTGCGCCTCGGTGAGCCGAGCAAAGACGCGCTCTAGCTTGGGCTTGAACGAGCCGAGACTTTTCCCGAAATAGCGGTCGGGATGAAAGACGTTGACGACTTCGTAGTAGGCGTTCTTGATTGCGCGCTTATCGGCGCTCGGGTCGACGTGCAAGACCTGATAGTGGGTCATGCTGTCGAGCCGATAAAACGCTTCCAGGATCACGTGCTTGCGATCGTCCGTCAGGTCCACGACCTCTTCAATCTCTCGCGGATCGTACAGAGCTGCCGCGGGGTGGTGCGGCTCGGCAGGTCCACTCGCCTCGACGATCGGACCCACGCGAAACGAGCCCGATGGGCGCGGAGGCGGACGCGGTGTGCGGTTCGCCTCCGCCAGCGCACGTTCGTCGAATTGAACGGCACCGAGGCGCGCCAGCTCTTCCAAGGTTGCGGCCACCGCGTCTGGAGCAAGCCCCGCGGCTTCTGCGATTTCGAGCTCGCTCGTCGCGCCGTCCACCCGCGACAGCACGAATGCTTCGGCTGGCCCGATAGGCAGAGCCCGAAGGTCGACGCCAGTCACTAGGCGTGGGAGCCGGCTATGGGGGGTGGTGGCCAACGATTTTCGCCCCTGCGGATGTTCTCGCAAGTGTAGCTATGCCCAGGCTTTTTCCGCAATCTGCGAATCGCTGTATGACGCGGCGCGTTACGGGCTCGATGGCGCAGGAGTGGCGGAAGCCGCGGGATTGCCGAGGCTTGGGCTAGCAGGCGCTGCGCCGTCGATCACGCTGGCTTGGACGGCCATCGCCTGCTCCAACAGGCCGATCGCTCTCGTGCGCGCGGCTGCAGCGGCGGCCGGGTCCTTGGCTTCGAGTGCTTTTGCCTGCCGTTCTTCGACCAAGCCCTGGGTCTCCAGCAGATGACCGCGGAAGTAGTTTGGTGCAGTCGCGTCTTCGAGGCCGGCGCGCACATCGGCCAAGGCGGACGAGAAGTCCCCGACGCGGCTTCGCAAATCCGCGAGCCGCGCGCGCGTATCAGCGAGGACCTCACGCACCTCGGGCGCGAGCTGCGCGCCATTTTCGCGTGGCATTGGGCCCGCCGTGAGCTGCGAAAGAGGCGTGATGGCGGCCGCCAGATCGCCACTGGTTTCATGCTCGTCCGCCAAGTGATGGGCGGCGCGCGCGCGGCTCAAGAAGGCGAGCAAGAGCGGGTCGACGGGGGTGCCTGCGTCGACGGCGGCGCAACGCTCACTGCCAGCTGGGGCTTCACGCTTGCAGGCTGCGAGCAGAGCGCAGCACACGAGGAGCGTAGCGAGTCTCATCGGACGCCCCACAAGGCAAAGCGATTTTCACGCAGCTCCCGCTCGCGAACGCTGGCGATGCGATCGATCCGCAGCGACGGCGCGCCGGCCAGAGCGGCGCTCTGGAAGAGCGGGGCAGTCGAGCGCGACTGCGCCAAAGTCAGCGCTTGCAGGTCGGGCGTCGGTGCGCGGCTCTCGCGCGAGCCCATGGTCAAGAGCACCGCGGCTGCTGCGGCCAAGGCCGCTGCGGTCCCGGCGAAGCTCAGATACGACACCTTTGCCCGGCGACGTTCGACTGGCAGTGCGGCGCGGCTGATGGCGGCGATCGCGGCCGGTTTCGGCGCGTGCGCGGCGGACATCGCGCGAGCGAGAGCTAGATCGAGGTGATCGCCGTCACCGTCGAGGGCGCGCCTGAAGCGTTCGCTCTCGACGAGCTCTTCCGGGCTGGCCGGCGCGAACGGATCCTCGAGCGCGGCCGCGAGCAGTCGTTCGTGGCGCGCGGGGTCGAGCTCGCTCGGTGCAAAGGCGCAGCGCAGCGCCTGCGCTAAGCGCTCTTCTTCCGCTGGGTCGAGCTGCAGCAGCTCGGGATCGGAATCGCGCGCCGTCACGGCTCGCCTCCTTCCGACAATGCTTTGCGCAGCGCGGCCATCGCTCGATGGAGTACCACGTCGAAGGTCGCGACGCTGACGCCCAGGGTCGAGGCGGCTTCGTCTCGAGAACGCTCTTCCAGAACGCGCAAACGGATGGCGTCCGCATAGCGAGGGTTGATCCGGCCCAAAAGCAGTCGAACCCGCTCCTTGGCATAGTCGAGGTCGTGCCGCTCCAGAGCGTCGGCTTCGCGGGCTTCGCGCTCGGCGTGGTCGAGCTCGCGCTCGACGTCGGCCGGCTCGAACAAGACTTCGCGCTTGCGCGCCCGCAGCAAATCGAGCGCCACGCGTAGCGCGACGACCCGCAGCCACGGATAGACGCCGACCGCTTGCCAGCTGAATTGATCGAAGTGCTCGAGGACCTTGACGTACGTCCGAGACAGCGCTTCCTCGGCCGCCGCCGTGCTCCCGAGGCGTGGCAAGAGTACGCTGCGGTACAAGCGCGGCCCATGCTTGCGCAGCAGGGCACCGAGCGCTGCTCGGTCCCCCGCTTGAGCGCGCTCGACCCAGGCGCGTTCGGCATCTAGCTCTGCCGCGTCGTCCACCCGTCGCACTTTACACAACTCGGCTGGTTGCTCGGTTTTGCCTGCTAGCGCGAACCGAAACCTGGGCGGCCCGAAAGTCGGGCTCGAGCCAAGCACGAGGGTTGCGCAGCCGTTCACCCTAAGAGAACGTGTGGCTTAGCCCGGTGCTTACGGATCGGTCCGAAATCGCTTGCAATGGTCCGGTGGGTGACCGACAAACCCTGCAAAAATGGCCGATCAGCGAGCGCAGGTGTGCCCCTTCTGTCGGGGGCTGAATTCTGCTGGCGAGCGGCGTTGTTACCGCTGTGGGCGTCCGCTGCCCGGGCCGGTCGCCACCGGAGCGATCGCTTTTTTTCGCGATGCGCTCGGGAGTGAAGCCCCCGTCACGCGACTCCTGTTGGGGCTGTGTGTGTTGGTCTTTGCGCTGTCCATTGCGAGCGACCACTCGTTGCCGATTTGGCCGTCGGATCAATTCTCGGTGTCCACGGTGATCCGCTTTGGTGCTCTCTTCCGGGGCTCGCTCGAGCTGGAGCCGTGGCGGCTTCTGGCGGCCGTGTTCGTGCACTTCAACATCCTGCACATCGTGATGAACGGCTGGTCGCTCACGTCCGTCGGGCCAGCCGCCGAGCGCGAGTTCGGCTCGGCGCGCTTCGCGGTGCTGTTCGTGCTGTCCGGCGTGCTCGGCTTCGTGGCGAGTGAGCAATGGTACGGAGCTTCGCCGCACCTCACCGCTGGCGCGAGCGGCGCCGTGTTCGGTACCTTTGGCTCGGTGATCGGCGTTGCTTACGCCCGGCGGGACCCCAATTGGAAACAGGTCCTGATTCAGAACGTGGTGAGCTTGGCGATTTTGGGCTTGGCCTTTCCCGTAAACAACGCGGCACACGTCGGCGGTTTGGTTGCCGGCGCAGCGCTCGGTTTCGCGTTCAGCAAGGAGCGTCGCAATCCTTGGCTGGGGCGCCTGTTCGTCGTGTTCGCGGTGATCTGCGTCTTGCTTGCGCCGATCAGCGTTGCGCTGTCGAACGCATCTCCGATTTGGCGTGAAGTGCGCGCCGAAGAAGT
>DATHOI010000842.1:0-2876 GCA_035485095.1 Polyangiaceae bacterium
CTCGTCGATCTTGCGCAAGACCCGGATCCGGACGTGCACCGCGTGGCGCTCGAGGCGCTCGCCCTACACGGTGACGAGACGGCGCAAGCCGTCGTCATCGAAGCCGCGCACAGCGACGACATCGACATCCGTGCCAGCGCCGTCATCGCTCTGCTCGAGGCGCACCGCACGCAGGCGTTCAGTGCCGCAGTCGAGCTCTTGAATGACGTCGACCAACGCGAGACACTGTTCGCGCTGGTCGACGCGCTCGGTAAATCACAGGACCCACGCGCCCTACCCGTGCTCGAAACGCTCGTCGCGCGCGCCGAGAATGAAACGCATTTACACGCCATTTCTGCGCTCGGCGAGCTCGGCCAGAAAAAGGCCGAGCTGATGCTCGGGTCGCTGCTCGATGTCTCTTCGGACGAGGAGTATCGCGCAGCGGCGGCCGCGCTCGCGAAGTTGACGCCCGAGTCTGCGTTGGGGAAATTGCAGGTCAGTTTGCGCTCGGCGAGCGGCGGCCGGCGTCAGCTCGCGCTGACGGTGATCATGGGCCTGAAGCTGCCCGGCGCGACCGAGCTCGTGAGCGACATCCTACGCTCCCGTGATCCGCTGCTCGCGCCAATCGCGCTGCAACGGCTCGCGAGCAAACCCGACGCCTCACTCGAGCCCGAGATCACCGAAGTCTTGAGTCATGGGGATCGCTATTTACAGCGGTTCGCCGTGCGTGCGCTGGCGCGCCTCGGTACAGCGAGCGCAATCGCGACGTTGCAGAAGAGCTCTGATTCCGAGGAGCTCGGCGACTGGGTACGCAATGAGCTCGAGGCCACGCCTGGCACCGCGGATGAAGTGCGCACACGCCACATCCAAAACCTCGGGCGGGGCACGCCGCGCCCGTTGGTCGCCTTGGCGCGTGACCCGTCCGAGCCCGCGCAAGCCGCCGTTTTTGGCTATTTTTCAAGCTCAGACCCGAGCCCGTCGGAGTGGCAAATCGTCGCTGAAAGCGCGACCGCCAGCACCGTGCAACGGTTGCTCGATCACGCGAGCTCGGCTGCGCCAGCGCAAAAGCTGGCGTTGATCAACGGACTTGCCGCCCGAGGCGACCCCCAATTCGCGGGCGTACTGCGCGCCGCCGCGCACGACGAGGACCAGACGGTTCGGCGCAGCGCGCTGCGTGGCTTGGTCACCCTGGGCGATCAGGATTCCAATGCCGAGCTCGCGAGCTTGGCGCGGTCGAGTGACGCTGCCGAGCGCTCCTTCGGAGCAGAGCTCTTGAGCACGCGACCCGACGCGGAAGCCACCTCATTGCTCGAAACACTCGCCACCGACTCGAACGCGGACGTCGTGAACAGCGCGCTCGGCGGCCTCCAGATGCGCGCTCCGGAGCTTGCCGCGACGCTCGCCCAGCGCGCCTATCAGACCGCCGATACCGAAGATCGACCGTCGCTCCTGGCGTCTCTCAGTGGGCTCGCCGGGACCTTGGCCATGCCGATCTACGATCTCGCTTTGAAAGATCCGGACGACGACACGGTTCTAGGCGCGCTTCGCGCACTCGAACAAATGCAGGGTCCGGAGAGCGCGCGGCGTTTGCTCGCCGTGGCCAGCGACACGAATCGCTCCACCGAGGTGCGAAGCAGCGCGGCGGCCTCGTTGCTCGCGCTGGGTGGTCCACTCGTACGTGAGAATCGCGCGTTGCTCGACGCGCTCGGCGGCCCGTCCGAAACCGCGGAATACGTGTGCAACGCGAGGTTCCGGTGACCCGCCGGCGCAGCCACGTCAGCACGAGCACGGGCTCCACAATTGGGTTGCACGTGTGGCGTGCGCTGGCTCTCGCTTCGAGCGCCTTGGCGCTGACCTTACACTCTAGGCCTCCTCCACCGGTCGCAACGAGCCTCGCCGGACCAGCGCCTGCGGAGGCACAGCCAGTCGAGCTGCCCAGCAGCGTGCCGCAATCGCTGTCCGCCGTCAGCACGCTCACCGACGCGGGTGACGAAACGGCGCTAGACGCGTTGATCAGCATCAACCAGCACGCCTCTCCGGAAGTCGCGAGCGCCGCGCTGAGCGGCATTGCGCAGATCGGCGGCAAGCGCGCGAGGGAATACTTGGCGCGGCGCTTCGCGGACGCCAGCGCCTCCGAGCTGCTCGACCTCGCGCAAGCATTGGCTGAAACGGGTGGCCGCGAAGCGCATGACCTATTGCGCAGCGCCGCACACTCTCCGCGTATCCCCGCAGCAGAAGCGGCGCGCGAGGCGCTAGCCAGCCTCGACACGCCGGACGCGCGAGACTTCATGCTCGGGGAGCTAAGCAGCACTCTGCCTGTCCAAAGCCAAACGGAGGCCGTGGCCTACTTCGTCGATTGCCAAGACGCGCGCGCCACGGCCGCCCTCGAACGGCTGATCCGAAAATCCAGCATCGATCTGCGGCGCTCTGCGCTTGAAGCTTTGTTCGCGCAGGGTGTAGACGCACGCCCGGCCATCGAGCGGCTGCTCCGCGATGGCGACGAGCTTTCGAACAACGTGTTGGAATCCCCGGCCCCAACTGCCGAGCTACGCCAAGCGCAGCGTGCTGCAAGCATCGCGCGCCTGCGCGCCGGGGCCATCACGTCAGGTCCGGTGTTCGATTTTCTGGCTCGCGATTTGTCGAGTCAGGCGCGCCAAGCACTGGCACAAGCCGCGCACGACCCGGCCTCCAAGGAAAGTGCGCTGAATGCGTTGGCCACGCGCGGCGACTCAGCGACCCTAGTCGCGCTGGCCGAGCTCGCTGACGATAGCGACCCCGGGCTCGCGAGTCGCGCGGCGTGCGCGTTGTTGTCCGCGCCCGATTCCCGCTCACACACCTTCTTGCTGCGTGTCGGCATCAAGTTGCACAGCGATGCTGCGGCCGCGTTGCTCAGCATC
>DATHOI010000843.1:0-9606 GCA_035485095.1 Polyangiaceae bacterium
GAGATGACCTGGCTGGTTGGCAACGCGCCAGTGGTCGACTCGCAGAAATGGAGGGCGGTCTGCAACGAATGCGCGACCTCGTCCTGAAGCTGAGGACGTTTTCGCGCCTCGATGAAGGAGAGCGCAAGACGGTCAGCATCCGCGAATGTGTCGAGTCACTGCTGACCATCCTGGGGCACCGAACGAAGGACCGCATCGAGGTCGAAACGCGCTACGGCGAGCCGGATCTCCTCGAGTGCTATCCCGGTCTACTCACCCAAGCGATCATGAACCTGGTCGCAAACGCCATCGATGCCATTCCGGAGCACGGCAAGATCGTCATTTCGACCGGCGCAGACGGCGACGCTTACCGGATCTCGATCGCGGACACGGGTACGGGCATTCCCGACGCGTTGCGCGAGCGCATCCTGGACCCGTTCTTTACGACGAAGCCTGTCGGGCAAGGCACAGGGCTCGGCCTGTCCATCACCTATTCGATCGTTCGCAAACACGGCGGAGCGTTGGAGTTCGGCCGCGCCGAAGGCGGGGGAACCGAAGTGATCATCCGTATCCCCATGACCAGCTGACCGGCGTAGCAAAGCTGCCCCGCGCAACGATGCCGCAACGCGACGAATAACGAGCTCGAGCAATCTCGCCGCATTGACGAGCGCGAGAGACGAGCTAAGTCAAATGCATGACCGCGAGCGACGACGAATCGCCTCCGGAACGGGGTGCGCAGCACGAGGCGTTGGCCGTATTCCTGGGCCGGTGGCGCGCAACGGGGAAGGCTTACGGGACGCCGAAGCAGGCCGAAGACGATCCGAAGAGCGTAGCCGTGCCGTGGAACAGCAGCCACGTCGGCATGTGGCACACGGGGGAGTTCTTCTTGATTCAGGACGAGCGAGCGAGCACCGGGGACAAGCCGTTCGATACGTTGAGCATCATGGGTGTCGACGCGAAGACCGGCAATTATTTCGCTAAATCCTTCGAAAATCACGGATTTCACCGGCACTATGACGTGAGCGTCGAAGGTCGTGTGTGGACGTTGACGGGCGACCGGGAGCGCGCGCGAATCGAGCTCAGCGCCGACGGCCAGACGCAGACCATCGCCTGGGAATGGCGCCCGAACGAGCAGTGGCTGCCGCTTTGCGATCGCGTGGCCGTACGCGAGGAGTAGCGACGCCCGCGACTCCGCGCGCTAGGACGTACTCGTGGAGCTCGACGTGGAGCTCGCTTGAAAGCTCGCGACGAGCTCGCGCTCGTCAATCCGGCGAGGCGACGCGTAGCCAGGTTTGACTGCGGCCTATCTTGAACACCACACGCACGTAGCCAAATAATTTCAGGCGCTTACCGCCGTCGAGCAACTCTAGATTGGCGTGGTAAACGCGACCCTCTTCCGGATCGAGCACCGAACCATCACTCCAACCTGCGCCGTCTCGCTTGAATCCCCAAAGAAATTCCAAACCGAGCACGGGCTTGCCCTTCTTGTCGCCGGGACATTTGTCGCACGTCGGAGGCTTGGTGCCATTGGGCAGGTTCAGGAATTTCTCGACACGGCCATGAAGCTCGCCATTTGCCTCGAAAATCTGCACGATAGATCGCGCTTGACCGGTGTGATCGTCGATTGTCTTCCAATACCCGACCGGCGTGTTGTCGTCGGATGCTTGGGCTGCGGACAACACGCCCGTGAGCAAGAGCATTGCCAGCGCGACCGATGCAAGCTCCGCAAAGGGTCGCGTCATTCAACAGCATTGCACGGCTAGCGCTCGCGGCAATGCTCATCAACTGCGTCGTGTGCCGCGTGATTTCGCGAGCCTCTTGGCGTGGCAAAAGTGCCGTTCGAAAATAGCCTCGTTGTTTCGCAACTTCAACGTGCGCTCGGACATAGACTTACTGCCGATGACCCACTCGTTTGCGTTCCTCGTGTCACGACTGCGTCGACTATGCGTCGTTGGCGGTCTCGCGTCGTGCGCCGTTGCATGCCACACGGGCACGGCGCTGCCAGCACAATCGCTGGATTCTCCCGGTGGGAGACTGTTCAACGGCTATGTAAAAACCGACGTCAAATGCTTCAGCTGCCACAACGGCGACGGCACCGGAGCAAACGGCCCAAACCTCGCGGAACGTGTGCCCAAGCTCAGTGACGAAGCAATACTCAAAGCCATCGACGAAGGGCCGAGCTACATGCCCTCCTTCAAGGACAAACTGACTGCAGGCGAGAAGCGGGACATCGTCGCTTGGCTGCGCGAACGCTTCAAAACACCGTGAGCACGCTCGCTCTCCGTTTGGTCAATGCGGCTCAACTCGCTGTCCATGAAAGCAAATGAGCTTCGATGCTGATTGCCTGCGCGCGCGCGACCCGGCCACCATCGCGGCTGTCTTGCCCTTTCTGAGGGTCGCGAATCGACGCTACCTCCGGCTATGCGCCGAAGGGTTCGACGCTGTACCTGAAGGACCAGTGCTTTATGTCGGCAACCACAGCGGAGGGATTGCGGGTCCGGACATCTGCTGCACCCTCGGGTCGCTTTGGGACGCGCGTGGTCCGGAGGCTCCGCTCTACGCGCTCGCCCATGATTTTGCGATGCGCCATTTTTCGCGCTTCGGCAGGCTGATTCAGCGCTTCGGCGCGCTGCGCGCTGACCCCGAAATTGCGCTTGCTGCGTTGCGCCGCGGCGCACAAGTATTGGTTTATCCTGGCGGTGATCTGGACGCCTACCGCCACACGCGTCGTCGCGACGAGGTAGTGCTCGGCAGTCGCACGGGCTTCGTTCGGGTTGCCCAAGCGGCGCGTGTGCCAATCGTGCCCATCGTCGCGCACGGCGCACACCGCAGCGCTTACATCTTCAGCGAAGGTGAGCGGTTGGCGAGGCTTCTACGGCTCAAGCGCTGGGCTCGGCTGGAACGTTTCCCATTGGCGTTGGCGCTGCCATGGGGTTTGGCGCTCGGACCTTGGCTGCCGTATCTGCCACTGCCGTTTCAGATTCAGCTCCGAGTTCTGCCTCCGATCGCTGCGCCTCCTGACGAGAACCCCGTGCGGATTCGCGAACAAGTACGCCTCGCGATGCAAACAGCGCTCGGTGAGCTCGCGCGCCGCGCCCGAAGGCGGTCATGAGCGCGAACGGAGATGCAGAGAGTGGCTTCATCACGCTGCAGGACGAAGGCCGGCTCGCGTATCAGATCCACGGACCGAATCAGGGCGGTGTGCCGCTGCTACTGATTCGTCCCTTGGGCGGCACGATGGCACTCTGGGGGGAGTTCCGTGAGCACCTGGCGCGTGAGTTTCGCGTCATCTCTTTCGACCGACGAGGCACAGGCCAGTCCAGCCCTGATCCGGCATGGCCGACCACCCGAGATCTTGCACAGGATGGCATTCAGGTGCTTGCTCGCTTAGGCGTTCCGCGTGTGCACGTGTTCGGTATCTCGCTCGGAGGCATGGTCGCCACCTGGCTCACGCTGCTCGCTCCGATGCGCGTAGCGCGGCTCTGCCTCGCCTCCACGCCCGCTCGCGGGCTGGCCTTGTCGGCAACGGATTTTCGACGCGAGCTCGGCCTGGCAATGTGCTTTGCGCGTGCGCGCGAAAACGTCGAAGCGAAGCTGGTCGAGCGCATTCTCTCGAGCCGCTTTCGCGCGGCCCATCCCGAGAAAGTAGCCGAGATCAAACGAATCGTGCAGAGCGAGCCCGCGTCGCGGACGACGCTCATCAAGCACGCGCACGCGGGTTTGCGCCACGACGCGCGCGCCGAGGTCAAGCACATTCACGCGCCGACGCTGGTGCTCGCTGGGCAGCGGGACACTCTGCTCGGCATGAAGCCGGCGCGCGCGCTCTCTGACGCCATCGCCAGGTCGAGCTTCGAAAGCGTCCCCGACTCCGGTCACGATCTGACACTGGAACAAGCACGAGTCACCGCGCAGAGGTTGTCCGAGTTCCTGCGCTGACCGACGGGATACAACGCATAGACCGTATGACGCTGTTGGTGTTGAGCTACGTGCCGTGCGCGGTGCGTGCAACCTGATCCAGCCGGGAACTCGCGTCACCAGCGGTGTCGCGTTGCGGCTCGGTATTTGCCTAGCGGCCGTTCATGGTTGGCAATTCGCTTCTCCGGTCGACGGTATTCATTCTCGTCGGCTGCGCTCTGCTCGGCTGCTCCAGTAACGGGACCGCGCCGGGACAGAGCACCGGCGGCAGCACATCAGCCGGCGCGAGCGGGGCGCCGACGAGCACGGGCGGCTCGAGCGGCGCGGGCGGTTCGCAGGTAGTGATATCCGGCTCGGGCGGTAGCCTCGGCGGCTCTACGAGCGGTGCGGGTGGCAGCGCAGGGGCGGTGGTCACGGCGGGTGGAGGCTCGTCGGGCGCGGGTAGCCCGAATGCAGGTGGGGACGGTGGGACCATGAATGCGCTCACCCCGCAGCAGGTCGTCAAAGCCATGGCTCCGGGGTGGAATCTGGGAAACACGTTTGACGCCGATCCCAACGAGACCAGTTGGGGAAACCCCGAGACGACCCAAGCGATGATTCAAGCCGTCCACGCGGCGGGATTCAACACCATGAGGATCCCCGTAACCTGGACGGATCACATCGGCGCGGCGCCCGCGTACACCATCGATCCGGCGTGGATGGCCAAGGTGAAGCAAGTAGCGACTTGGGCAAACGACGCGGGCATGTACGCCATCGTCAACACGCACCACGACGCCGACGGGCAATGGATCCTCTTCAACGACCCCAACTCGACGACCCTCTCTGCAGATCACCAAGCTCAGATCACGGCCAAGATCAGTGCCGTATGGACGCAGATTGCCACGGCCTTCAAGAGCTATGGGGATCATCTGATCCTCGAGTGCTTCAACGAGCCCGGCGGTGTGAACCAATACAGTGGCGGGGATGGGCCGTCGCGCGCCATCCTGAATTCGTACCTCGTGGCCTGTATGAACGCGATCCGAGGCACTGGCAGCAACAACTCGACGAGGTACGTCATGGTCCAGGGGATCGGCGCCGGAGCGGTTGAGGTCAGCATCAAAGCCGTGGTCATCCCGAACGACGACCCCAACGTGCTTTTCTCCGTGCACAACTATTTCCCGTACGCGTTCGCGAGCGCGAGTACCACTACCTGGGGCACCTCCGCGGGTGACTACACGGACATGTCGAACATGCTCGAGCAGGTCCTCAGCTGGTTGCCGCCCAGCCAGGGCATCGTGATGGGAGAATGGGGTTCGGTCAGCGCCGATCAGCTGAGCTCTCGCGTTGCTTACGCTAGCGCCTATGCGCAAGACATCACGAAGGCCGGGATGTGTCCCGTCGTGTGGGACGACGGCGGGGACTTCGTTCTGCTCGACAGGTCGAGCAACCCTCCGTCGTGGAAGTACCCGACGATCGTTTCCGCGCTCATCTCGGGTTACAAGGCGGGCGCAGCGCCCGGAGCCATGTACGCACAGTCACACTGACGCCGCGTCTCGTGCGAGGAACCTAATCGGCCTGCACATCGCCGGCTAAGGCCAGCGGATGCGTTTTGCGACGCGGGCCAGGCGTGTGCCGCCTCTTATTGCGCGCACTGCGACGCCACAGCCGTGGTCGCGGCGGTGCAATCGAGATGACTTCCGTCGAGGCCATTGGCTTCGGCTTGCTGACAAAACGCAGCAGAGTTGAGTGGGATGCACGCGCAATCCGGGGCAGGCGCGAGATCGTAGCCTTTCGCGAGGCACGTACAGAATGGGGTTCCAGCGCCGCTCGCTTTGCAGAATGCGGCAAAGCAGGCGTCGAGTGCCGTTAGCTGCCCGCAAGTCGTACCGGCCGCGCCCGCGGTCCCCACTCCCCCACTCGCTCCGCCGGCCGCACTACTGGCCCCTGCCTCTGCGCCGCCGTTGCCGGCTGTCCCGGTACCTCCCGTGCTCACGCCTCCGCCGCCCCCTTTTGCCACCGCACCTCCGAAGCCGCCGCTTAGTACTCCACTGCTCGCTGCCGAGGAAGTGTCCGCGCCCGCGGCTCCTGTCTCGCCGCCACCCGTGTTGGCAGACCCACCGCAGCCGAGAGCAACTACCAGGAACGCGATTGGAGAAACTTTGCTTTTCATGGTTCCCATTCGAGCAGCACACTATTCAACCGATGTCCCGCTGACAACGGGACCGCGTCGCTGCGCCTTTGGCTTCGAGATCGGCACCAGCCGCGTATCACCCAAAGTGAGATGAATCGCGAGCGCGCTCGCAGTTTCGCTAAACCGCGCGCATCAACGTGACGTACTCGGTGACAGCGCTCTGCGGCTAAACGACGAGCGCGTCAAGGTTTTGACACTGGAGTTTGCGAGAAAATAACATGACGACGAAAGTCAAAGGCATGGTGCAGATCGAAGGGATGACCTACCGCATCGTTCGAGTCGCGGCGGGTTCGTACAGCGTCGTTCGCATTCGCGATGACTTGGACGTGGGTGGGTTTCAAACCGCGCGCGGGCTCCCCGTCGACGCGCGTCTGGTCGAGCCGGAGTTGCTGCGGCAGATAGCGCGGACCGCAATTCACTCCGCAAAGACGAGCTATGGCGGCTTCACCCGAGTCGTGCCGCCGCGCTTGTCGATCAACACCGGCGCGGGTCACAACAGCAAGCCGCCGCCGACTCCTGTCGCGATTTGATCGAGCTCGGGTTGGGGTCACTCTGCCGCGACGACTTCACGCAAAGTGCGTGGGGGACGTTGCCGCTGTGAGATCGCGAGCAGGGCATCGACCAAGGCGCTCTCCAAGGCCGACGCATGATGTTGGTCGGGCAAATGCCGCAACAGGTCCGCCAGCGCGACTAAGCCGAGCAGCTGCCCAGCCTCGTTCGTGATTGGGACACGCCGAACTTTGCGCTTCGTCATCAGGTCGACGACGTTGGCCAAAGGTGTGCGCGGACCCGCGTGGTAAGTCACGCGCGACATAGCGCTGGCCACGGTCGCCTGAGCGGGAGCTCTTCCCTGAGTGTAACAGGCCATGCACAGGTCGCGATCCGTCAGAATGCCAAGCAGCAGCCCCCGGCTATCAACCACCGGGACAGCTCCGCAATCCTCATCCCACATGATTTGTGCCGCGGAGTGTAGGCTGTCCGTAGCGGTGCAGGTTCGGAGCGCAGCGGTCATCACACGCTCTGCGGGAGTTCGCAGCGAGAGCTTCGTGCGCGTGTGACTTGCCAAGAACTCGTCGACCAACCTCACGAACTCCATCGCCTTGTCGGTCATCGACACGAGCGCGCGCTCTCCGCCTGACGCGACTTCGGACTCAAAAGAGAGCAGCTCGTTCTGCAACGTTCGCCAGCGTTGCTGTGCTTCCATCGAAAGCAGGTGCCCCTGAAGGCGCGCCCAGTCCCGAGTGGCCGAGAGGCGCTCAAGTGCTTGCGCGGTCCGAGCGAGTTGTGATCGATTGGCCATTAGCAACCTCCAAAAAATGTGGAGCCACTCAAGCGAGCTTCTTCATCCTCTGAGGCAAGCAAGTCTCGTTCCGGAAACACGGTAACCGTGCACCGCGATCGTCGTCGCGCGCGGACGATTGCCGGCAAATCCAACGGGCACGGCTGCAGAAGCGTCGCGTTTTGGTGGTCGTTTCCTAATCGGATGAATTGACGCGCGCGGTCGTCTTCGACTTGGCGCTTCGCGCCAACTTGGCATCAATTCTGCTCACTCTGCCGCCCTGGAGGTCCGCATGACTCGAGCACCGGAAGAACAGGAGCTGATTCGCGCTCGAATGAACATGGTGGAGCACCAGGTTCGAACGCGGGGCGTGCTGGACGCTCGCGTGCTCGACGCAATGGCCGACGTACCGCGTCACGAGTTCGTCCCCCAGCGAAATCGCTCGCTATCGTACGACGATACACCGCTGCCAATTGGCGGCGGTCAAACCATTTCGCAGCCTTACATGGTGGCCATGATGCTCGAGGCGTTGGAGCTCCGAGGGGACGAAAAAGTGCTCGATGTAGGCACTGGCTCTGGTTATCAGGCAGCCCTCCTGGGCCGCCTCGGCCGCGAGGTCATCTCGATCGAGATCGTGCCCAAACTGGCTAAAAATGCTCAAAAAACGCTGATCCGCCTGGGCTACGCGAACGTCCGAGTCCTGGTAGGGGATGGCAGCGTGGGTTGGCCCGCGGAGGCGCCCTATGATGCGATCGTCGTCGCTGCGGGCTCACCGCGGGTTCCTGCGCCGTTGTTGGATCAACTCGCGGATCGCGGGCGCTTGGTGATACCGGTTGGAGAACCAACCGATCAGCGGCTGCTTCGCGTACGTAACCAGAATCGAGTGATCGAGACGCAGCCGCTCGCGTGGTGCGAGTTCGTGCCGCTCGTAGGCAGAGCAGGCTGGGCGTCACGACTCTTGTCGAGATCCACTGCGTAGCTGAGCAGCACGCACCTGACCCACGGAGGACGCTTCACGATGGATACCTTCACTCAGATCCTGGTGCCGACGAGCTTCGATGAGCCGTCACAGCGAGCGTTGAATACCGCGATTGCTCTAGCGCAAAAGCTCGACGCCTCGCTGACTCTACTCCACGTGTACGAGCTCCCTGTGTACACGTACTACGGGACAGTGTGGCCGACGGACTTCGTCGCGTCCGTCGAGGCTGCCGCGAGACTACAGCTCGAGCAAACGCTCGGTATCGTGCAGAGGCAAGTCCGACAGGCTCATTCGCTGCTTCGCCAGGGCGTCCCGTGGCAGGAGATTTTGGCTCAGATCAGCGAGGCAAGAGCAGACCTCGTGGTCATTGGCACGCACGGTCGCCAGGGCCTGAGCCGCGCGTTGCTTGGTAGTGTTGCCGAGAGAGTCGTGCGCACGTCCCCGGTACCCGTGTTGACAGTCCGCGCCACGGAGAGCTGAAGCGCGCATGCGGTGGCACTCGTCATGCAGGCATGCGCGCCATGACGAACCACGAGCCGCTCACCCAGGATGAACGGATTCTGCGCGCGTTACACTTTCTCGTTCACGGGGTGGAAGCCCCGTCAATTGAAGCCCGGTCAGCTGAAGCGTTAGGCGTTGCGGAGCCAGATGATGAAGAGCCGCCGAACGTCGACCTGATCGCGGAGTTGGATGTGCGTGGCCATTTGCCACGACCGTGATCCGATGACACGCGACCACCGAGATTGCCGCGCCCTCTGAGCCGGTAGACGTCAACATGACCGCCAGGCGCGTCACGGTTGCGCCTCACGATCGCGGTTCCCCTGAACGGACACCTTCGGCGCGTCCTGAGGCGGCAAGGTCCCCATCTTGGGCAGATGAATGTCAGGTCCACCCGGGTCTGGAGTTTGGGCGACACTCGGCACGATCAGGATTGCCGCCAGCAAGCCGACGACGAGCACCAATATGCCGACGAGCCAAAGGCCGCTGCGATTTTCAACGAATTCGAATTGCTGCATGGCTGTCTCCTCGAGATGATTCCCACCGCTTGGCTCGTGACTCAGCCCTTAGGCGACGGGCGGACAGAGGGTTGTTCTTCCTGGTCGTCCCTCTCATGCAGGATGACGGCCTCGGAGGCACGATAGTCAGCGTCAATCCGACGAACGATATTCTCCGCGACGCGTTTGAGATCCGTCGTGTTGGACATCTGCTCCGTCTCAGCGTGAAGTTTGTCGGCCAACCCTTCTAGCGCGCCGCCCCAGGCAAGAGTTTCTCGGTCGGTAGGGG
>DATHOI010000844.1:0-9687 GCA_035485095.1 Polyangiaceae bacterium
ATCGAGGGGGTCTGGCGTAAACCGCGAAATGATCGCATACCAGAGCCCGTGCCACTCCACCAGGAAACCCTCGAGCTTCGAACGCGCGGTCCGGGATTGTCCAACGTAACCGCGGAAGTGAGCGCGGTGGTCGCGCGCAGCCGGATCGCGACCGGGCTGTGCACGGTTTTCGTGCAGCACACGTCGGCCAGCCTCGTGATTCAGGAAAATGCCGACCCCGCTGTGCTACGTGATTTGGCCGCGTTCATCGCCGAGCTCGCCCCAGAATCGCGCGCCTGGGAGCATGACGACGAGGGGCCGGACGACATGCCCGCGCACGCCCGTGCTGCGCTGACCAAAACATCGGAGACCATTCCGGTCAGCGCGGGCCACCTCGCGCTGGGCACGTGGCAGGGCCTGTATCTGTGGGAACATCGCGCGCGCCCGCACACGCGTCGGCTCGTGGTGCACGTCGTGGGTGAATAGCCTGCGCTACTCAATGGTGCTGCGCGTCGTGACGCGGCGCTTCTCGACACGCGCCGCCGAAGGCTCTGCCGCAACGCGACGTGACGCGTGACCATCGATCTACTCGAGCTTGCTGCGCCGCCTCGGTTTGGCGGTGAGGCGAGAACGCTCAGCTACCGCTGAGCACGACCGCGCCGAGCGTCGGGTCGAAGTCGATCAGGTAGCGCTTCGCGGCGAGGCGTTGCGCGGGGACGGCCTGGCCGCCCTGCGTGGCGGTCAGGGTCAGCGCGTCGACCTCGGTGTCCACGATCACGCTGAGCACGGTCGCGTTGGCGCTGCAGTCTGCGCTCGGATCGCCAAAGCTCAATTCTGCGCCGTCGACGGTAGGCACGCCGCAATATTGGCGCGCGAAGCGGTAGTGCCCGACCGTGCTCGGCGTGTCGACCCAGAGCGAGCCGTCGTCCACCTTGCTCTTGACGTAGTCGAGGTGCGCCTCGTAGTCGGCGGTCGGGATCGGCTCCCAGGACTGGTCGTCGATACCGTGTAGCTCCCGGATCGCCCAGCCGCCTTTGCTGATCGCGTCGTCCACGTAGGCCGTTAGAACGTCGCTGAATTGCGGGTAATAGATGGAATTTTCGTCGTTGTAGACGTCGAAGTCTTCACGCAGCGGATCGGTGAAATTCGCGGGCGTTACGCCTTTGCCGCCCGCGCGCGCGCCGCCGTAACCGATGGCGCCCAGGTGATCGATCATCGGCTGAGAGAAGCTGTCGTACGGGAAGATGAAGTACTGCAGCTTTTGATCGGGAATGTTCGCGGCAAGCACGTTGGTCGCCTGATCGATTTCTATCGACAGGTCTGGCGTCGGCACTGTCGCGACGAAGTCTGGATGCGTCCACGAGTGACACAGGATCTCATGGCCGTGCGAGACCAACTTCTCCAGCTGTGACCAAACCCCGCGCTCTTGGCAGCGCTCGACGATGGCGCCAAAGCCCGCACGCAAGCCACGCGCCGTGAGCTCGGGATCAGCGACGGTGAATAGGCTGTCGAGCGTGTAGTCGCAGGCGTCGTCGTGAATGATCGAGTACGCGGCGGTCGCGTTCTCTTTCCAGGTCGTGACGCCCTCGACCGTGATCTGCCCGACGTTGCTCGCCGGTGGCGCGCCAGCCGAGCCGCCCGGGGCTATGGAAGCCGCCGAACCGGCGCTGCCCCCTGCGTGCAGGAAGCCGCCAGTGGCCGATGTGTGCCCGCCAGAGCCGCCTTCGACACCGCCCATAGGACCGCAACCAATCAAAATCATTAAAGATAATGAAGGTGCGGCCAGGCGGTGAGCGCACATACGGACGGTCATAGCAGTGTGTAAATACGGCTTCCTATGCTCTTTGGCTCAGTTTGATATTCAGAATCGATAATGCGAGCGCTTTTCAAAGTTTTTTAGGGCGAGGCGCGCTAGGACTGGCGGTTTTTCTGGAAGTTTTCGACTTAGCTGGCACTCGCCGACTGGCACTGGACGTCGCCCCAGGCCTTGGTCCCCGGGAGCCGGCGGCCTTCGGGCGGTCGCTCACGCGCACCACCATTCTGAGCCCAGACCAGATCTCGTCAATCGCGCAGACCTTGTTGTCGACCAGACCCGAGTCGAGACCGAGGCGGCGGACGCTCGCTTCGGTCACGTCCGTTGTCATGCCGGAGGCTTTTTTGGGCCAGCAAACCCAAAGCCCTCCGCTTGGCTCGAGCCGGCCGTGCGCGCGCGGAAACAATTTGCGTAGAGCCGCGCATGACTCCGCAAAACACACGATCACGTCGAGCGGTGACGCGCCGCGCGCGGCGTCGGTCATTGTCACACCGTGTGGGAGGGGGCCGAGCGTCGCCTGAAAGTTCTTCGGCGCCGCTAGCGTGCCGAGCCGCGCACCCGGCTTGAGTCCGAGCTTCTGCGGCAGTGGCGTGCCCGAATAGCCGGCCATCGTAATCCGGATATTAGCGTCCGGTCAGCGAAACTCCTAGCGGTTCCGCGCGGCTGTTTGCGGCAATCGCAGGTCTCTGCGATAGCCTGCTCACGCTGATGCTGGATCTTCGATATGCGACCCCCCCGGCGTGGTTGGACGCGGTTTTCGCCGACTTCGACGCGTTCTTGCTCGATCACGCGGCGTGCGAACGGAAGGCGGCCGCGACGGGCATGTCGTTCGTTGTGCGCTACCCGGACAAAAGCGCGATCATCGAGCCGTTGATCGAGTTTGCTCGGGAAGAGCTCGAGCACTTTCAGATCATGTACCGCATCGTCCACGCGCGCGGTTTGATCTTGGCAGACGACTACAAGGACGCGTACGTGAACGCATTGCGCTCACAGGTGCGCACGGGAGGTGAGGGCATGCTGCTCGATCGCTTGCTGGTTGCGGGCATCGTCGAGGCGCGCGGCTGCGAGCGGCTGTTCATGGTCGCCGAGGCGCTACGCGAGCGCGCCTCCCCCTTGGCGGAGGCTTACCTCGACTTGGCGCGCGCCGAGGCGCGTCACCACGGTCTCTTCTTTCGTCTGGCAAAGGCCTGCTTTGCGGACGAGCAGATCAGCGAGCGCGCCTCGATTCTGCTCGACTACGAGGCCGCGCTGGTCCAGAAGCTGCCGCATCGCGCCGCGGTCCACTGAGTGCCCGTGGCGATCGGTACCGAGCACGCGCCGAAGTACTTTGCCCGCTATGCCGAGCCGGAGGCCAAGCTCGCCGCTGCGGTGACGAGCGCTTATTCAGCGACGCTCGTCGTGCCCGTGTGTCGCGAGCCTATCACGTGTCTGGACGGCTTTCGGGCTGCGTTGGCTGGGGCTCCCGGTCGAGTCCTGTTGATCTTGGCGGTGAACGCGCCGGCTGATGCCAGCGCCGAAGCTCACCGCGAAAATCAGGAGCTGCTCGGCGCTCTCGCGGCTCGATTTTCCGGCCGCGTCCCCCTCAGGGCGCCCGACGTGAACACCGGAGCCTGGCTCGCTGCGTGGGAGTCGTGTGACTTGCTTTGGCTCGACCGCGCGAGTCCGGGCGCGTGTCTTCCGCCAGGCGAGGGGGTGGGGATGGCGCGCAAGCTGGGCGCCGATCTAGCAGCGGCGCTGTGCTTGAACGGGCAGATCGCGTGCCCTCAGATCGCTTGTAGCGACGCGGACGCGACGTTGCCTAGCGACTATTTCGTGCGGCTTTCGCAAGCGGGGCGCGAGCCCGGTGCGAGCACGGCTCTGCTTTGGCCGTTCTTGCACGAGCCCGGCGAGCACAGCGCGATCGACGCTGCGACGGTCCTGTACGAGATCTCGCTCCGGTATTACGTGCTCGGTTTAGCCGCGGCGCGCTCTTGCTATGCGTACCAGAGCATCGGTAGCACTTTGTGCATCGAAGCAGCGGCCTACACCAGCGTGCGCGGTTTTCCCAAACGCGCCGCAGCCGAAGATTTCTATCTGCTCGATAAGCTCGCCAAGGTCGGCCCGTTGCGGCGACTTCCCGGCACGCCGCTCAGATTGAGAGCGCGCGCTTCGGACCGCGTGCCGTTCGGTACGGGGCGCCGCACCCGCGAAATAGCGGAGCTCACCGAGCGCGGTGACCAGTTCGAGCTCTATTCCCCCGAAGTGTTCGCTGCGCTCGGTGCGGTACTCGAGGGCCTGAACGCATTTGCCGAATCGCGACAGCCGAGCGCGCTCGAGCGCGTCGTGAACGCGCGCTTGTCTGAGCTTGCGTCACCGGTGTTGGGCGTGCTCGAGGGGCTCAAGGTTTTTCCGGCACTCGCTGCTGCGGCCGGTCAAGCGCCGGCAGGTGCGGTGCTGCGCCGGCGCATCCACACTTGGTTCGACGCGCTGCGCACGTTGCGCTTCATTCACGGTCTGCGCGACGCGCGTTTGCCGTCGCTGCCTTGGGCAGAGGCGCTCGCCACGGCGCCATTTCTGCGTGAGCCCTTCGCGGACGGCGCGAGGCCAGAAGCGGTGTGCGCCCGGCTGACGCTTGCCGAAGCGGCGCTGCCCCAGCTCGTTGGTCCGACCTTACTCTGAGCTCACTGTCGCAGCTTTTATACAGTGCCGGACGTTGGTTCACGGTGCCGACGATCGGCGGGAAAAGAGCGTCAGAAGCGGGTGCCGTACCCGGCATGTGCGTTGCTCTAGGCGCCTGTCATGCGTGGCTTTTGCTCCTTGGCTCTGATTGGCGCGTGTCTGTGCGGAACGTCGCTGTCGCGCGCGCAGACGCAGGTCCTGATCGCGGCCAGTGATCCGACACAGGTCGCCGAGGTCGACGTGGTCAAGGTGATAGCCAACGGCTCGTCGCTCTGGCTGAGTGTGAAGCTCGCTGGGCAAACCAAGCTCGCGATAGCGAGCTCCGCGGCCAATCTCGAAGCGGCGGCAGATTCCGACGCCTGGCTGCGAGCCCTCGATTTTGCGACACGCGTGCGCGTCGCGCCGCCGCTCGGCCCGCTCGCTGCGTGTCCGGAATCGACGGGAAAACTGGCTGACAGCGGCCTGCCCGAGCCCTCTCTGCTCTCGCCGAGTCAGGTGTCCAGCGTCACTTCGGACCTAGAGCTGCGGCGCAGCTTGGCGGAAGCGGGCCTCGCTGTCGACGTGACGCGTGTCGCACAGTTCAGTGCGGACGCGGCAGCGCCGTTTCGGGTCGCCGTGTATGACGCTGGGCAAAGCGGTGGCAGCACGCTTGCGGTGCGCATGACCGACACTGGCGACGCGCTGCAATTACCCGGTATCGCAGTTGCCGAACGCGACTTCGTGCCGCTCACGTTGCTGGCCCTAGCACCGACAGCCGTGTTGCCCGCGACGGGGACTGTCTCGGATCCCAGCGAATTTGCGGTGAGTTATCTGGCTGCCAGCGCGAGCACGGACTACGCCGCCGCTCGCAGCGCGTGGCTCAGCGAGGACCCCACGCGCTGGCTCGTCGAGAAGCGCGCTTCGTCGGCTCTGTTTGCGTGGACGGTGTTTCCCGGCGCTGGGGCCGTCGAGCCCGCGCTCGCGCACTATCTCCAAGCGACACCCGCAAAGCGCGACGCGCAGACCTGCTTCGCGGCCATTCAGGTCGCGCGCGCACGAGCCTCACAGCAGCCCAGTGACTACGTATGTGACGGCGCGGACGATCTGGCGCGTAGCCTGAGCGAGCTGAATTTCGGCGATATCCGCGTGACGCGGCTGTTCGGCTCGGCGACCTCGAGCGCGATCGCTTTGCGCAGCTCAGATGACGCCGAAAGCGACTCACGTCTGATCGCGACTGACTTCGACGTCAAGAATTGTTCGAGCAGCGCGGCGGTTTCCTCCGGCGTGGGGTCGACCTTGCCGGCGGGCGGCGTGAGCGCGCCGTCGACCGGGAACGGCTCGAGTGATGTAGTGGTGGGCGCTTCGAATGAAGATCCGACGACCGATGTGAGCGACACTAGTGGTTCGGACTCGTGCACGGGAGACGGTTCGAGCGATTCTGGTTCGAGCGACTCTTGCTCAGGTGACAGCTCGAGCGACTCGAGCTCGGATGATTCCTGCTCGGGCGACAGCTCGAGCGATTCGAGCTCGAAGGACTCCTGCAGTGGGGACAGCTCGAGCAGCAGCAGCAGTAGCGACGACTCCTCCGGCTGCGGCACGAGCAACTACGATGGTGACACGTGCTCGGGTAGCTCGGCGAGCAGCGCCAACGCCGACGGTAAGACCAGCTCCGCGCTGGAGGCGGACTCGCCAGCTGGTTCTCGCCGGCCACGGCGAGTCCACCTCAGCCTATGGACGTTGCTCTGTGCGGCGCTCGCGCTGCCTTTGCGCCGTCGCGCTCTGTGGCGCTCGCTCACCACGTGATACGCTCGCGGAGCTCCGCGTAGCTGCGCACGGTAAGATCAGCCTCCGCAAAACGCGCGCTCGGCAGGGCCGCGTCCGGGATCGCGACGACGCGCATGCCAGCCGCGCGCGCTGCGCTCACCCCGGCGGGTGAGTCTTCGACGACCAGACAGCGCTTGGGAACCGCGCCGACAGCGCGCGCCGCGGCGAGGAAAATATCCGGCGCCGGCTTGAGCTCGCGCACGTCCGGATGATCGCCGCAAATTACCGCGGAAAATCGCGAGAACCAGGCGTGGTGCGCGGTCTTGAGCTGGAACAGTCGCGAAGCGCTGCTCGTGCCCACCGCGAGCCCGAAGCCGCGCTCACTCAAGGTGTCGACGAAGGCCTCGGCTCCCGGAAGCTCGCTGGCAGTGAGAAATAGCGCCTCCGCAATCGGTCGCTGTACTCGCAAGTACTCTTCGGCGCTGATCGGCAGAGCGAGGGTCGCTACCAGTAGGCGCGCGGCGTCCAGCTCGTGGCGACCCATCATCTGCGACTTGAGCGCCCAGTCGAAGGTCTTGCCGTATTCAGCGACGACCGTTTGGGTCGCTTGCGTGTAGAGCTTCTCGGTGTCGAGCAGGACACCGTCGAGGTCGAAAATGACGTGGCTGAACGCTGAGAGCTTCACGCCCCGGACGTTAGCGCAATCAGCGCACGCTGACGCGATCGCTGCCTGAGCCGGTGACCTCCAGGAAATCCCTGCCTACCGGATCGCCGAATTCGTCGCTCACTTCGACCCGGACGACCCAGGGCCCTCGGCCTGAGGCGGTGGGGATCTGCGCGCTCAGCAAGTTACCGGAGCGAGTCCAGTTCACCTCGACCGGCTGAATGTCGATCAGCACGGTCGCCTTGATCTTGACGGCCTCCGAGACGGGTCGGTCGCGTGCGTCGAACAGCCGAACGGTGACGTTGATCTTGTCTTGCGGCCAGTGCGCGGTCTTCGGGGAAATGTTCACGTCGGCGTGCAGCGTGCGCGGTTCGAGACCGACTTTCACTTCATTCGTGCTTCCGGGCTCGCGTAAGCGAAGCAAGGTGCTGTCGCCGCGCGACAACCCCACCGTGCTCGGCGCGTGCACGAAATGCGACGACGCTCCGTAACTTGCCTCGAGGCCGTCTGCGCCGAGCAGCTTCACGCGGCCGTGTTGACCCAGCAAGATCGCACCGTTCTCGATGCGCGCGCCTTCGGGCAGCTCGGCGCCGATCACGCGCAAGGTGCGGGCGGCGCTTTCTTTGCCAAAAATGCCACTGCTGTCTACGGCGCGCGCCGTTACTTCGTAGTGACCCGGGCGCAGTCCTGCAATTTCACCTGTTGCGCCTCGCGCGTCCACGCGGCAGGCGAGCTCGTTGCTCTTTTCAGCTACGCGCCAGACGCTGAGCTCATAGTGCTCGGCCTGCGTGACGCCGCCCACGTCGACGTGGGCGCTCGGTGCTTCACTCCCCAACGCGAGCAAGAGAGGTTGCGGTAGGCTGAGCGTGGGCACTCCTGGCACTGCATGCTCTTGTGGAGTTGGGTCATTGCCAACGAAGCCGCGCACCACGCCACTCGCTAACGTCTTCCAGTCATTGCCCGACGCTGCGAGCATGTCGCCATCGACGGCAGCGAAGGTGACGCGATCTGCATCGGCTATTGCAATGCTGTGCCCGCCCTTGGCGACGGCGCTCGCCTTGTGCGGCGCTTGGAGCAGCACGGCGGTCTTGGGCACGCGGCTCAATGGGACCTCGATGTCCACTCGACCTGACACGAGCTTCACGACTTGAGTGACGGTCTCGGCGGAGCCGGGCGGACCCAGTTGCAGTTTCAGCGTGCGCACGACCTCGATGCGCGTGCCGGGCGCGAGGTGCAGCACCGCGCCGCCGGGAAGTAGCTTGGTCGTCGTTGCCGATTCGGCATTGCCTGCGCTCGGCGCGGGGCGCGTGGTCTCAGCCGCAAGGGCCAAGGGCGCGGTCAGCAGCGCCGGAAGTGCAGCGAACAAAGCGAGAGCTCTCACCCTAGAGGTCATACTCGTCATGAACGGACGAATATGCCATGCGTTCAGCCCCATTCGTCAGAAAAGACACTCGCCCTTTTTCGGCAACGCGTACGCGCGTAGGCGCGTCGTCGCCGAATGTGCGCTTCCACTTACGTGCGGTGTCCCCGCCAGCGGCACACGGCGCGAGCGCATGTACTGGCGCTGGAGTGCGCGCGACTATGTAGTGCGCGTTGCGTGCGCAGCTGCGAATCGCGTCTTCGTTGCGGCGCGTTTAGCGCGAACGTCGCGATACCGACGGCGGCGTGGCGAGCTCCGCCAGTATGCCGTCGAGCAACGATTCATCGCGCCGCAGTACGGCAATGTGGAGCAAACGCGCACGCGCGTCCTGCGGCTCGAGCTTGGCAAGCAGCGCCGTCGCGGTGATGAGCTTGCTTTCCAGGCGCTGGCTCAAAGTAAAATGCGGATCGGACTCCCGACGGGGACGCTCCGAACGCTTCTCGCGTTCGCGAACGCTCGACTCCTCGTCCTTCAGCGGCGAGCTGAAGGTGTCGGTGTCTGGAGTCTTATGAGCGCGGGTCATCGTGGCCTCTTCTTTCAGGAACGTAGACGGTGCACGTTTCATTCCGATCTCGCGTTTCGACGGGAAACCGCGGTTTGCGACGAATTCGTGATAAGCCGCTGGGCCGAGCACGGTTACAGGATCGCAGCAGCCCGAAACGTTTGCGATGTGGGCCTTTCTCGTACGTTGTGGCGATCGAGAGCGCTGAATATCGACACGAACTCAGGCTACTAACGTCACTGCGAGAGCCGTCCTGCGCTCCAGTGTTGCTGTAGCTGCTCGGCTGCGGTTTGCTGCTGTTCCGTGACCCGCCTTCACCACCTGGCGCTCGGCGCTCGGGACGTGCCGAAAATCGCGTCTTTCTACCGTGACGTGCTCGAGCTCCGCGAGCTAAAGCGTCACGAATATCCGAACGGCTCATTGCGTTCGGTATGGTTCGACTTGGGCGGCGCACTGCTCATGATCGAACACACCGAGGAGCCCCCGCGTTGGGTCGAAGGAGTCGGTGCGGGACCATTTCTGATCGCTCTCGCGGCGTCACGCGACGAGCAGGAGCGGCTCGAGCGAAGGCTCGCGGATGCCGGCTCTATCATCGAGGCGCGCACGGAGTGGACCCTCTACTCGCGCGACCCCGATGGGAACCGCATCGCGCTCAGCGCGTATCCGAGCGACTAGTCCTGAGTTGGGGGTGTTGGCGTGGGCTTCTTTCCAGGGCCCTTGCTCTTGGTAGGCACTTGCTCGAACTGCGGCATGGCCTTTTGAGTGGGCATGGCCTTTTGTTCGAGTATTTCCTGCTGCGCGGGCGGCGCGTTTTGATCAGGCATCACCTGTTGCGTGGGTATCGCGTTTTGGTCAGGCAGGACTCGCTCTTTCCTCAAAGAGCCATCGTCATGACCGAGGCTCGCAGG
>DATHOI010000845.1:0-8660 GCA_035485095.1 Polyangiaceae bacterium
AGATTCCACTGCCGCGGTTGAGACGCTGACCATGACGTTGTTCTCCTCTGTGCGCTCGTCGCAAGCGAAGATCCCCGCGGAACTCGGAGCGAAGCTGGTCGGGCAAAAGTCAGGGCTTGAGGACCGATCAGGTAACCCCGATTGGTTGGCGCGACGCCAGATGCCGGCACAGCCGACTCCGTGATGGTGACGAGAGGTGGAGCGATCACCTGGTCGTGCCCAGCGTGCAGGTCTAAGCTTGTGGCGATGGTGGATTCCAAGCACTACAAGAACCGCTTCGGCGTCGAAGTCAGTTACGACGAGCTAACCGAGAGCGAGCAAGATTGGTATTCGCTCGACAGCCCTCGGGTCAGTCTCGAGGCGTGGTGCCACAACGCGGATCCGGAACCGGACGACACCGCCCGGTGGCCTACTTCGTCCTGAGCTATGTGCGCCTGTGAACGAGAATTTGGGCACCCGTACGGCGGGCATCCCACCCCACAGCCCGCAGCATTCGCATAGCTTCATCCCAAACTTCGTCGAGGAAGCTGCCCGGTCTGCCTCGTAGCTCATTGAGGTCATACGTGAACTCCTCATCCTTTTCGAGACGCTCGCAGATCTCGTCGCAGATCGCTTTGACTTCGTTGCACTGATCAACGGTGAGCGAGGCAGGCGCCTCCACCATGACAAGCCGCAGCGGCCCGCGTCGGTTGCAAGGGCTCCTGCACTGGGTAACATCGCGAAAGTATGTCGAGCCGCTATGACGAAGCCGTGGCAGCACTGTACCAGGCGCCGCATGAGTCCTTCGTTACGGAAAGGCAACGGCTCGCTGCAGAGCTCAAGGCCGGCGGCGACAAGGCCGCGGCCGCGAAGCTCGCGAAGCTCGCGCGCCCCGCGATCTCGGCGTGGGTGGTCAATCAGTTGTGGTGGCGCGCGCGCCCTGAATTCGAAGAGTTGTTCGAATCAGCGGCCGAGCTGCGCGCAGGGAAGCTCGAGGCGCGCGGCGCGCACCGCCAAGCACTGACGAAACTGAGCGCGAGCGCCCGCAGATTGCTGGGTCACGCCGGGCACGCCGCGAGTGAGGGCACCATGCGTCGAGTAGAAATGACATTGTCTAGCTTGGCAGCCGTCGGAAGCTTCGCGCCAGAACCTGCGGGTGCTCTCACCAAAGATCGCGATCCACCGGGCTTCGGAGCGTTCGGCGGCGCGGCTTTTGTTGCTGACGATTCGGCCGCGCCTGAAAATGCGGACGAAAGCGCACCTCATACCTCGCATGATCACCCGAAAAATAGCCCGAAAGCGACGCAGCTGCACGCCGAAGCCAAGCGCCGGGAGCACGCCGAAGCGCAACGCGCGCGCGACGCGGCGATGGCGGAGAAACGGCGCGTTGCTGAAGAGCGCGCGCGACGGCAAGCCAAACGCGACGAGCTGGAGCTCGCGGTCCGGGGCGCTAAAAAAGAGCTCTTGGCGCGCGAGCGTCAGCGCGAACATTTCGCAAAAGAGCTCGCCGCTGCCGAGCAAGATGTAGAACGCGCGCAATCGGCAGTCGAGCGGGCCGAGGCGAAAATCACCGCACTCGCGTCCGAGGTTGGCGACGACGAGTAACCCGTTTGGCCGCATGCTGATTCAAGGCGGACGAGGCCGCCTGTCTGTTCTACAGGCGGCCTCATTCGGTCAACGGCTACGGGTTGGTGTCATTGCCAAATCACGTCCGGAGGGCTCCTCAGCCGCAGTCGCCAAGTGGGATTTGCTTTTCACATCGGTCGTCGCAGTCGAGCCCCTTGTCAAAATCGGAGAATCCGAGGTCGTCCTTGGGGAGACGAGCCTCGCATTGCTTCGTGCATTGCTCGCGCGCAGCTTTCAACGCGTCGCAGCGCGCCTCCTGGACCTTCTGCGCCGCAGCCTGCTTTGCAAGCAGCGTTTCTCGCCGCGTGCGCGCAGCGCTGCAGTTCGGGCCGTCACTATGTGTCAGTTCCTTCGCGTTGTCGCAGGCGTTGACGGTCTCACTCAGCCCCTCGAGCGTCGGCCTCGTGCGGAGCGTGGCATCGGCATCCGCTTCCACCTTGCCGCGTAGAGCGTCTGAAGCCGATGGGGCCAAGCCGATTCTGCCGACGACCGATCGCAACCCGCCAGGAATCCCGGCGACTAGCCACTCCGTTCCGAGCGTGGTGGCTGCGGACCTAAACGCTGACTCGACGCTGGCGGCGCTCGCCGTTTCTGAGCAGGGGAGCTGGGGCAGCTTTAGGTCATCGCCGCCAAGAGTGTGATTGGCAATTCTCTCGAGCAGGGCGACTTCATTCGGTTGGATGTCCGGGGCCAGTGGTGGCAGTGCTTGGTGATCCGTGACGGCTTGTGCGGCCTTTGCACAAGCTTGTTCGTGTTTCACACGCTCTTGCTTGGCTTTGCAGCGGCTTAAACGTGCATCGTAGTCGCTAGTTCGGGACTCGTCCATGCCAGCAGGTGAATGCCAAGTGTCCTCGTCGTGTAGCCATTCGACGTCGTCCGAGCGCAGAGTGTTGACGCTGCACTCATCAATTGCGGTCAAGGCGGCGTCCACTCGCTTCTCATGTCCGCGGTAAGCAATTGTGCTTGCGACTGCCGCGCCCTCCGCAACCAGGATTACGGCTGCTGCGATCCCAAGGACGTTCTTCGATAAGAGCTCACGTGTGTTACGAGTACGCAGGCCAGGTAGCTTGATTACGAGCAGCGAGGTTGCAAAAGCTAGGGCGGTCAGCAACGCAAGCGGCAAGAAGCCCGCGGACCCGAAGAGCGCACAGTGCGTGATCCAAACCAAGACTGACACGGCAACAGCCAGCGCTGCCGTCCGCGCGCTCCGCGTCGGCTCGAGCTCCGCGCAGGAGGCAATCACGTCACGTGCCGGGAACCACGGCTCTTGCTGGTCGAGCATGACGTTCGCCAGCGGTGGGATCTTGCCTGCCTGTACAGCCTCCGCGAGCTGCCGGAGGCTCATCTGTGCCACCGGATGCGGCTCAACGTAGACGGTGACCGGCGTCGCGGGGCGCAGGCGCTTAGCTGCTAACGCCGGTGAAATTTCACGCTGTGCATGCATGGATCACTTCCCTTTTCTGTGGCCTTCGCAGCTCTTCGATCAGTTAGGTTGTTACTATCTATGGTGCCCTGACAGTTCCTGGTCGGTCAATCAGCCAGGTTGTAGCCGTGGAGGACAACCTGCCCCTGTGCCCCCATGGAACGAGAACTCAGCCGAAAGCTCGGACAAGCAGCCCGCACAGCCCGCGCGTCGCTCGGTCTGAGCCAGGCTGATGTTGCCGACCGCTTGAGTCTTTCCGTGGAGTTTTACGGGCGCCTCGAACGCGGCGCGACGCTGCCTTCGGTCCCGACCCTGTTCAAGATGGCCTCCGTCTTAGGCGTGACCTCGGACCAGCTGCTCGGCCGCGGAGGCAAAGCTCACCTAGCCGAGCCCCGCGTCCCCGAGTCATCACGCGATCACCGGGTGCTCCTCCGCCGCCTCGAGCGCGCATCGCCGGGCGCGATACGCCTGACGCGGCTCTTGCTCGCCGAGCTCGAGACTGCCGCCGGAAGCGCACGGCGGTCACGGAGACCTCGACCCGTCGCTCCTAAGTCAAAGCGAGAAGCTCGCTAACGGTGCGGCGCCTCCGCCGGTTCTCTATCGCTGTCGGGCGTCGGACCCGATATCGAGACCGCGCTTCATCGCGCTGAGAGCCGTTCTGTAGGCGACAGCCGAACGCTTTTGAAAAGCTCGCCAAGCTCTTCGAACAGTCGCCTCCGCGCGAAGTGTGTACCTGCGGACTCAGGGCTCGACGAACGCTTCTGCGCGCCACTTTGCATCCACGGCCCAGGCCAGGCCGTCAAGCGCGCCAGCGAAGCACTGGAGCTCGAAAAGCGCCTGCGTTGCGTGCGCGACGTAGGCGCGGACGAGTGTCGCGGCGCGCCGGAATTCGTCACCGGAAAGGTTTCCTCGAATTTCACCCAATACGTCGTTGAGCCCTACGGCGACGCTTCCAATGGTGGAAGGCGTGGCCGAGTGCTTGTTCAGGAGCACGCGGAATTCGCCGGGTAGGTTTTCAAAGTCTTGGTACAGCACGTCGGCTATCGAGCGCTGTTCGGGCTTCTTGGGGTCTGATACTTTCTTCGTGGCCATTGGAGTTATCGCTCCTGTGGTCCGGGGTCGGGCTGTTTCACGCAGCGCCGGCCCCACCAGTTTGGGGTTTTGAAGCTAAGAGAAAGTCATGCGCACGATTTCATCGCGTCAAAGGAAACAAGGGCGACGGAGCTGAGGGGGCCGCACCAGAAGCGGGACCGGACCATGCTCGCGCACCTCCTCAGTAGACTCGCGCCCGGCCATTCAACACAGCTTCATCCTCCTCCAGCCCGAATATCGTGTCGGCTGTTGCGTAGATGTACCCGACGGGGTCGCCGCAGCACATCGCCGTGCCGCCCGCGCGGAAGGTGTCGCGCGTGTAGCGATGCCGCCCGTGGCCCTGGACCATGAGCGGCGTGGCGCCGCACCCGGGGCAGGCCCCGGTGGCAATGCCGCGCGTGCCGTCGGGCGTGATCTTGCGGCGTTCGACGCCGGTTGAGCGTTGGATTTCGAGCCAGGTTTTCATTCGTTGCCTGCTTTGAGTTTCGAGCCACGCGACCCCGTGCTGTGGCCGAGGGAGCGAAGGTCTCCGGCAGCTCGAGCTACCGACACACCTCGGCGTATTCGCACCCCCCACAGAAAAAGGTTCTGCGCGGGAAATAGCACCCCGCGCGAGTTGCCCGCATGACGCCAGCAGCCGTCTCTGCGAGGTCACGCTCATCGTCGTCGCCGCGGACGAGGTTCTCGATCTGAACGTCGGGGGTCTTGGCTTTCGTGGTGACGATGAGCTTGAGATCGGCATCTGGGCGCGCACGCCGTTCGGCGAAGGTTCGAGCCCTGAGCGCCATTCGGTAGGCCGTAGGCTGAAAATCGTACAGCACCGCGTCTTGTGCCCAACGCCTCCTTCCGGATTTGAGCTCCCAGATCTCTTGGCGTTGGCGTTGAGAGAACTCGACGACCGCGTCGATAGCCCCGATGAGAGGCGCGGATAGCGCCTCGCCGGTTTCCGGATCGAATAGCTCGAGCCGAAACGGCAGCTCGACGTGCAGCACCCGGTCGGGCAGTGGCACACGGTCGAGGAAGGCATCCAGCATGCGCGCTCCGATGGTGAGCAGCGCGTCCTCGTCCTCCTCGTCGTCGAACAAAATCGGGGGCCCGTCACTCTCGAGCTCGCGCCGTAGTGCGTCCGCGAAGTACTCGCGAAGCACACTTCGCTCGAGCTTTTGCCCCCTTTGGTGCGTCATCAGCAGAAATCCGATGAGCGCGTGCCAGGCGTGTCCGAAGACCAGCCCGATGGACCGATGCGACGCTTCGGCTCGCTCCAAATAGTGCAAGCGCCACTTGCGTGGGCATTTCAGATACGTGCTGAGTGACGATACACTGATGTGCGGCTCGTGCCGAAGCGCTTCGAGCGGTTGCATGGCGCCTCCACTTGTTAGAGAGCCCGCGCGCCCGGGGTGACGCGCAGGCTCGGGTTTTGGTTCGCTGACGCGGGTCAGCGCGTGTAGCCCGTCATCTCGCTCAATCGATCGAGGACGAGGCTCGCGTCACTTCGGCTGAGCGCGGCGGGCTCCGGCTTGCCCGTCATTTCGTCGAGGAGTTGCGCCAGCTGATCGCGCGATAGCCCGGCCCGACGCGACACCGCCCGGATGGCTCCGAGTTGTTTGCTGGAGAGGCGGTCTTCTGAAGCCGTCGGCGCAGCACGAGTCGGACGGCGATCACCCTCGGTTTGCCGTGTTCCGAGCTCTGCGAGGACTCGCGCAGCTCGGCAGAGCGCCTCGGCTGCAGCGAGTAGCTCCGCCGCAGCCGCCTGCGTGCTCCGTCGTCGACCGTCCTGTCGTCCTCCGTCACTACGAACGGGGGCGTTCATTCTGCCTTCTCCCTTTCGGGCGAGATGAGGCCCATCTGCCAGAGGGAGACCGCGCCGCCACCGTTCGCGCCGATGATGACGTGGTCCAAAACAGGAATGCCGAGCAGTCCACCGATCAGTGACGCGGCGCTGGTCAGCGCGACGTCTTCAGCGCTCGGTTGTGGATCCCCCGAGGGGTGGTTGTGAACGAGGATGACCGCCGTGGCGGACGCGCGGATGAGCGGCCGGAAGATGTCAGCCGGCATCACGGCCGCCCCATGCCGTCCGCCGCGCGACACCTCGTACTCGCCCATGAAGCGGCTCTGCCCATCGAGCGCAATGGCGAGCAAAACTTCATGGCAAAGCCCGCTGAGTCGTGCGGCATAGACGCGGATGACCTCCTCGGCGTTCGATAGCTCTCCTCGCACCATCGACGGGTAACCGAGAGCCGTCAGACGTTGCAGCGCGAGAATTGACCGTTTCTCGCGCGTCGACAGGCCGAGATTGTCCAGCTCTCGAATGCTCAGGCCGCGCCAGCCGCCGGGCGCGGTACTGAGGCGCCGCCCGGTAGTCTCACCGACAACCGCCGCAAGCCAAACGAGCTCCGGGTAAGGGCTCATGCTCCCCCGGTGCGACTGACGAGGACGCTGCCTGCGATGGACTCGAGCTCGATGCGTCGAGCAGGCTCGGCTTGATGAGCCGCTGCCGTGAGGGCGTTCACAAAGTCGTACACGCTTGCGCGCTCGGGGAGCTCGGACGGCTTCGTCGCGCCGAGCTCGGCTCGGACGGCTTGCTGCTCGGTTTGATTGAGCTCGCGAAGGCCGTCGATGTACTGAGCGAGGTCGGTGACGTAGGAAGCGACCGCCCGCTTCCAGTGCCCCATCAGACCTCGAGCGTGCGCGAGGGCTGTTGCGACGCCTTCGGCCAGACCGTCTCGCAGGCGCTGTGTCTCCCCGATGTGCCGGAGCGACACGTCGCCCATGGAGCTTGGCGCCCGCATGCCGTTCATGCAGACCAATCTCCAGACCATGCCCCGAACGTGAACCGCTGAACGCCCAAATGAACTGGACGAAACATCAAGGCCGACTAGGGAAATGTCGCCCACCTTCACCGGAACCGTTTCGCTCGGCAAAACGAGCCGAATGACATCAGTCAGCCCGGTCGCGACGGCACGCACACGTACCGCATCGAGTAGCCCGTGGCGCGCGAGCGCACCGCGGAGCGTGGTGACGAGCTCGACGGCGTCGAGCGGAGCGTAGCGCTCCGATACGATTGCGGTCACTTCGTCGCCGCGCAGGCGAAGCGTCGCCGAGGCAGGACGATCGCCCTCAGCGAGCAGGCAATTGAGCACTGCCAGCTGAAGCGGCGCCGGCAGTTTTTCCCGAATGAATTCAGCCGGTGCGCCCAGACGCGAGCACAACATCGAGAAGGCAGCCGAGCGGAGGGGGCGCGGCGGCTCGTGGTTGCTGAGCGGCTTCAAGGCGAAGCGCTCGTCGTTGGCGGTGACGCCCCAGAGCCGTAGATCCATGACGGGAAACTCGCGAGGGCTTCCGTCGGTTTGATGCCGTTTCACGAATTGCTCGGCCGCGGTGTCGAAGTCGAGATCCACATCTTGCCAGCGCGCCGACATGTCGGGCGCGGGTCGAAGCGGCGCAGGGAGGCCGAGCGCCGAGGGAACACGGTCGTTCATGGTGGTACTTTCTGCGCCGTGGTTTGGGCGCGAGGCGGTCACAACGAGCCAAAGCTCGGAGACCGGAGTTCAGAGTGCAGTTAGATCGCCGAACACTTCACCGAACCAACTCGACGGGCGAGCTCGAGCGCGGACGGGCTGCGTCTCGGGTAGTGCGGGTCGTGGTCGCGCGATTACGACGTGCAGCACCGCGTCTCGGTGTCGTGCGTCGATGTTCTGGTTGACGAGGACGAGCCCGCCCTTCCCTTCGCGCCAGCCAAATCGAAGCCCGCAGCGGTCGACCGAGCAGGTCACGTTCGGGAACTTCAACGCCTTAGCCGCCTCGGACAGCTTTTCGCGTCGAATGACAACGGGCGCGTTGCCCTCGACGTCGAAGCGAATGAAACGCCTCGTGCGGTCGGCGAGTAGGTTCCGCCCGAGGACGATTCGAGCATCGAGTGTCACGTGCTCATCCTCCCAAGCCGCCGACAGCGCCAGCATCGTTGCCACGGCCAATGAGAGGTTCTGTGCAGCGCTGGCCTGGGCGGTCTGCTCGCGTTCTCTTGCGTGTCGCGTGAGGCCACGAACGCCCGTTGCCCTTGACTCCGGCGGCAGGGTTACGAGCGCGTGCAGGTCTGCAGCCGGAGCGCGCAGGAGGTGCCCAAGCTGAGTCGAGTGAGCGACCAGAAACTCGTCGAGCTCCTGGTACTCCGTCCCTTCCGACTCACAGAGAGCGACAAAGGTCGCTACAAGATCACGCCGCGACTGCGCCCTGACCACTCGACGCTTCCGCTTCGACCGGCATCTCAGTAACTACCGGTTCGGGCGCAGTCGCACGCGGTGGCTTCGCGCTCCTCGCAAGGACCTCGCGCACGAACCCAACGTCACCCGACTCGCCACTGGCGCCTCGTGCAATGCGTCGCGCGATCAGGTACGGGCTCACGCCTCGCGGCGCGTAGAGCGGTGTACCACCGAGCGACATCATGACTCGACGCTCGGACAAAGTGCTCGGGTACAGCCTTCTTCCTCGAATTCTCATTTGGGACCTCGCAAATGGCCCAAGCGCAACTGGTGCGTGAGCC
>DATHOI010000846.1:0-5448 GCA_035485095.1 Polyangiaceae bacterium
ATGTAGACATGAGGAAACTCGAGCCCCTTGGCGCTGTGCAGAGTCATCAAGGTCACCGCGTGGCGTTCGCGCTTGTCGTCGCTGTCTTTCTGGTCCTCGCGACCCGCGAGCGCGGCTTCTTCCAGAAAGCCTTGCAGCGTCGGGCCTTCGGTGCGCTGCTCGTACAGAGCGATTGAGTTCAAAAACTCCTGGATGGAAGCCAAGCGCGCTTCGATGTCACCTGGAGTTTTGTAAACGCGGTCGAGCTCCGCGCGGTAGTTCACGGTCGTGAGCAGCTGCTGCGCAAACTCGAAGATCGAGCTTGTGCCGAGCTGAGCGCGGAATTTCTCGATCAGGTTACGAAACTCTTCTACTCGTTCCCCGGCGATGTGCGCGATGTCGCCGGTGTGCACCGCTTGAGGCAGGATTTGCCAGAGCGGCTTGCCTTGCGTCACGGCAACCTGCATCAGCACTTCGATCGTGCTGGCACCGATGCCACGCGCCGGCGTATTGATCACGCGCAGCAGCGAGACTTCGTCGGCTGGGTTGGCGATCACCCGCAAATACGCCAAAACGTCGCGCACTTCTTTGCGGTCGTAAAAGGACATGCCACCGACGAGCACGTACGGAATGCGCGCCCGGCGAAGCTCCAGCTCGAAGGCCCGCGGCTGCTCGTTGGTGCGAAACAGAATCGCGATGTCGCTGGGACGCCATTTTTGCGACTCGTCCGGCCCTTCCATGTGCTGGCGAATCTCGGCGATCACGGATTCGGCCTCCAGAGTCTCGTTTTCCATCCGCAGCATGCGCGGCGGCAAGCCGCCCTCTCGAAATGGGCGAAGGATTTTTTGATGCCGCGAGCTGTTGTGTTTGATGAGTGTGTTCGCGGCCTCGAGAATCGGCGATTTCGAACGATAATTGTCCTCCAGACGCACGACTTTGGCGTCCGGCCAATCCTTCTGGAAGTTCAAGATGTGCGACACGTCCGCGCCTCGCCAACCGTAAATCGATTGATCGTCGTCTCCGACGACGCACAGGTTGCGGTGTCGGTCGGCGAGTGATTTCACGATGCGATACTGCGGACCGTTCGTGTCTTGGTATTCGTCGATCAGCAGGTGATCGAAGCGTGTGGCCTCGGCGAAGCGCGCCTCGGGGTGCTTGTCGAAGAGCTCTTCGGTCGACAGGAGGAGGTCGTCGAAGTCCATCGAGCCGCAAGCGCGGAGTTGCGTCTGGTAGCGTGCGTAGGCCGCGGCGGCGAGTTGCTCGCGGTCACCCTCGGCTACGGTTTCCGCTTGATCGGGCCGTATGCCTTGACTCTTCCAGCCGCTGATCAGGTGGAGTAAGTCGCCCGGTCGCAATTTGTCCGCGCTGACTCGAATGTCGCGCAGGGCGCCACGCGCGAGCGTTTCTTGATCGCTACGGTCATAAATCGCAAATTCCTTGGGATAACCAAGGCGATCGGCGTGGCGCCGCAGGATGCGCACACACAAGGCGTGGAAGGTGGAGATCTCCGGTGGTTGGACGCCGCGTGGACGCTTGCCTAGCAAATGCAGGGCGCGCTCGCGCATCTCGCGCGCCGCTTTGTTCGTGAACGTGACGGCGAGGATGCGATCTTGCACGATGCCGCGACGAATCAGCTCTGCGATGCGATAGGTGATGACGCGAGTTTTCCCCGTACCGGCACCAGCTAAGACCAGGAGCGGCCCTTCGAGTGTCATGACCGCGCTGTGCTGCGCAGGATTTAGATCAGGCCGACTCACTGAACCCTCATTAGGAGCGCTTCGGGTTCGGGATCAAGCTTGACGGCGTGGAAAAATCAGTGTGTTGGAAGCAGGCGTGAAGCTTCATACCGAGACGTTCGGCAAAGGGCATGCTGTTTTCTTGTGCCACGGGTTTGGGGGCAGTGCGCGCAATTTCCGGATGCAAGCGCGGCTGCTCGAAGCGCAATTTCGCGTGACGCTGTTCGACCTGCGAGGGCACGCGCGCAGCCCCGCTCCAAGAGGAGCGGAGGCGTATCGCTTGCAAGCATTGCTCGCGGATCTCGCTGAGCTCGTGGCGCAGGCGGAGCCACCGGTGATCTTGGGCGGACTCAGCTTGGGGGCGAAGCTTGCGTTGGACTTCGCGCTGCTTCAGCCCGCGCTCGCGCGTGCGCTCGTCCTGGCGTCCTACCCGAGCCCGGGTGAAGAAGAGAAGCGTCAAAAGTGGGCGCTGGGCTTCGCCGAGGCCATCGAAGCGCGTGGTTTGGACGAAGCCGGTAGCGAATTCGTATGGGGCGAGCGTTCGCGCTTCGATCCGAAAGGTGCCGCCTTGATCCGCCAAGGGCTACTCGAGCACTCACCCGAGGCTCTCGCGCACATTCTGCGTGAAGTGTTGGCCACGTCGGCCTCGCCCAGCACGCTCGCTCCGCGCTTGCGCGAGCTCTCGATCCCGGTGTGCATCGTGGCAGGCTCGGAGGACCAAGAGAGCTTGGCGCCGTGTCGCGAGCTTGCCGCGCTGTTGCCAAAGGCGGAGCTCCACGTGGTCGAAGGAGCGGGGCACGTCGTTAATTTGGAGAAGCCTGCCGAGTTCAACGCGCTGCTGAAGGCGTTCTTGGCGCCGTTCGCGCTGTGAGCTTGGCACGGCGCGCGGTTCGGCGGGTGTGCCGAACCGCGTCACTCGATCAGTGGGTTGCGAACATGGCGGCGATCTCGGCGGCGTACACGATCGCTCCGATCACTTGTGCCGCGATGATCAGCACGAAGCCGACGATGGTGATGATCTTGCCCCACTTGAGCTTGCTCTGGGCGTCAGCAAGATTGCCTTGATCGGCGGCCTGCATCGCCATGTAGCAAAACACGGCGCCGATCATGCCAAAGCACGAGCAACACAGCGCCAAGCTGACCGCCGAGATGATCAGCCAGGTCGTGGCTTGCTTCTTGACGTCGGAGCCCGGCGCTCCGCCAGGTGGCCCATACGGAGGTCCCGCTGGTTGCGGGTAAGGCGCGGCGGGCGGCCCGTAACCACTCGGTCCACCGGGCGGCCCGTAGCCACCAGGAGCGCCCGGACCGCCAGGTGGCCCGTAACCACCGGGACCGCCGGGCGGTCCGTAACCGCCAGGACCGCCGGGTGGTCCGTAGCCACCAGGAGGCGCACCAGGCGGGGGACCCCCATAACCGCCGGGCGGCCCGTAGCCACCACCTTGGCTGAGGATCGGATCGTGGGCGCTGATCATGACGTTACTCCTCGAAGTGGTGACTAGCTTGGGCGGGGGCGCGCGTTACAGGACTCGAGTGACGGCGGACGGGGCGCGGCGTGGTAGGTGATGAGCCTCGCTCGGTAACCAGACCACGTCGACCCGCGAGAGTAGGACAAAAGCCCCCTTGCTGCTGCAAAGTATTTACTCCCTCGCGGCTCAGCTTCCGCCGCTCCTTCGGGCACCGTGGCTCGTGCGGTCACTGCTGCTACTGCCGCTGGTGCCGGCTCTGGGCGCGCTCACTGTCGCTTGCTCGAAGCGCGATGCGACCCCAACGCCCGAGCCCAGCCCAGCGCTTGCGCGAGGCGATCAAGTGGTGGTCGAGCAAACAGCTGCGCATTTCTTCGAGGGCCGGGTGCTAGCAGCCGAGGCTGGCCAATTACGCGTTCAAGCCACGGATGGCAGTGACTCGATGAGCGTCGCCTCGAGTGACGTCTACCGCCTTCCTCCGAGTCCGCGAGAGCTCATGCCAGGCGCGTTCGCCATCTGCGGCACCGCGGATGCTTGGTTGCCGTGTCGCATCTCGAACACGACGGCAGCGACGCTACACGCGAGCACTGCGGCAGGACAAGACCTCGAGCTGCCGCTGAGTCGTGTTCTGCTGCCGTCGCCGCTGACCGAGCTCAACCTCAAGCGCTACTTTGCGCGGAGCGAAGCCGAGCTCGAATTCTCGCGTGGTGCAGTGCAGGCCGGCGAGCCTCGGCTCCAGCCCGGTTGGCGGCCTGCGCTGCACGAACGGCTGCTTGCGAAAGTGGGCACGGACTGGTTCACCGCGTACGTTCGAGAGCTCGGTGACGAGAGCGTGGTCGTGACGCTCAGTGTGGCGCAGCGCGTGGCAACATTGCCTTTTTCTGCGTTGGCTGCCGAACCACCGTCGAGCTTTGCGACCGAGTTGCACCGCGGCGATTTCGTGCTCGTGCGCCCGGACACCCCGTCGCAACCCTGGGTGCGACGTCTGGTCCGCGGTGTAAACGCCACTGAATTGAAGTTGTCGGATGCCGACGGCACGGTGAGGACGGCCTCGGCGCGCGAGGTAGTCCCGCTCGGGTCGTGACGCGCGTGGCGGCGCTCATTTGGCCGGCGTTGACATGTGCGTCGCCGATAAGCCTTCAGCCTGACCGGCCGCGACGCGCAGTTCGGCGCGCGCGTGCACGGTGCCGCCGGAATGCGCATCGAGCGCGCACACGCGGGCGCTGATTGAGCTCGTGCCGCGAGCGAGCGCGAGCTCTTCGCCCGAATCGACGTCGACGAGACGAACTTCGGCACCAGTGGCGCCTGCACCCACCGCCAACGTGAGATCGACGCAGCGCCCGAGAGGAACCAGGATGTCTTCGCTGTCGAAATGCTCGGGGCTCAGACTGTGATGGGTGATCTTGCCTGCCTGAGTGCCGCTTCGGATCAAGCCATGTTGCAGCATGTGCGTGAGTAAGCGCCCGGCCGCGAGTGGGTAGGCCTGCAAGATGGCAGGCGCGTCCGGCTCGACGCGCAGCTCGACGCCGTATGGCCCGGGCCTCGCCAGGCTCTCCGTATCGAGCCGCACTGGGCCGCCTGGTGAGCACGCGAACAGCACCGGCGCCGCGCGGCCGTCACTGGCGGCGATCAACGAGTCGTCTGCGGCCCACAAACGCGCGGACATGCCGCGCACCGGTGCGCCCGCGAGAATGTCCACGCGCGAACAACCCTTGGGCAATGCAAAGGACGCGCTGTCGAGGCGCCCGGGCTGCAGCGTGCCCGTCTTCAAGACCTTGGCCTTCGGGTAGCCGAGCCCGTCGAGCCGCGTGGCATTTTTTTGTCGTTCATCGTCGAGAGAGCCACTCGGGTAGAGCTCGATGCGCAGCGCGTCGTCGATATCACCAGCGCTACCCGGCGTGCTTTGTGAGAGGACCAACACCGCTACGCCACGCCCGCCTTGCGGGCGAAACTCGAAGGTGACCGGGCTAGTCAGCGGTGAGCACACGACGAGGGAACGATCTCGTCCGAGCGCGGCGGCGCGGCCCAAAATCTGGCCATTCGAATCGAGTGCCGACAGCTCGACGTGTGACAGCTCGTCTGTCGCCAAGACCAGCGCATGCAGGCAGCGATTCTCTTCGACGGTGGCGCTGACGCGCGTCGGAATGCGAGCGTCCAACGGCACGGCAACGCGCCGAACGTCTTGCCAAGTGCCGCCCAAATGCCGACGGTGCTCGGCAACTCGTTCCGCGAGCCCAGGCCACGCGGCGAGGCGTTGATCGGCTTCCGCT
>DATHOI010000847.1:0-12284 GCA_035485095.1 Polyangiaceae bacterium
CAAATCACGCACGGCACCTGCCGTGACTTCGCGTTCGTAGCCCACGAACTCGAGCGTCGAACCGACGAGCAGGCGCCCGTCGTCACGTGGCACGAGGTATGCGCCGGGGCCGAACACGACGTGGGACAGCGGCGGCGATGGCAATTCGAGCTCGACAATCTGCCCGCGCGCGGGGATGACCTGACCCGTCGGTAAGCCCAGGCCGTCGATCAGTGAGGTCCAACTGCCCGCGGCCACGACGACGTTCTTCGCGCGCAAAACGCTGCCGTCGTCGAGCGCCACGCCGACGGCTCGCGCGCCTTCGACGACCACGCGGCGCACGAACGCGCCGCTCCGAAAGATCACTCCACGCCCGAGCGCCGCGATGTGCAGTGCACGGAGCAAAGCCTTTGGGTCGACGCGCGCGTCGCCACCGAAGCGCACGCCGCCTGCGAGCTTGGGCGACAATTGGGGCTCGTGGCGTGCGAGCTCATTTGGCCCGAGCCGTTCCACTTTCAAGCGACGCTTCGTCTGCCAGGCACTCTCTGCGCTCAGTTTGCGTGCGCTAGCGCCATCGAACGCGACGCGCAGCACGCCGCATTCACGGTACCCGACGTCGATATGCGTTTCGTCGCTGAGCGCGCGGGCGAACTTGGCGTACCGTGCGCGGCTTGCCAAGCACAGCTCGGCCATCGGCCCCGGTGCGTGCGCCTCGGCCTGGGCGCCGAGAATGCCCGCGGCGGCGCTGGAGGCTTCGGCGCCGGGCACGCTGCGCTCGAGCACGACCACTTTTGCGCCGTGGCGCGCGAGCTCCCAGGCCGAAGCCGTCCCCATGATCCCGCCGCCGATGATCAGGACGTCGAGCGACTCGGCGGATTTCTTGGGCATGGCAGGGCGCGCGCCCGGTTTTCCTCAGCTCACCTTCTGTGTCAACTTCGCGAGCCCAACCAGGTTGAACGCGGCAAAACCCAAGAACAGCGCGACCAAGCCGAGCGCCCAGCGCGTGGTGTGCGGCGCTTCACCGTCGACGAGCAGCCACGCGTCGTCTGGCACTTTGCCTTGCCAGGCGTCGCTGATTGCCGCGCGCACGATGCTGTGTCGAATGCCCGCGCTGCTGACTGGAATCAGCCGTCCCACGAACGAGGTGGGTGGCACGAAATGCGTGCCGTCTGGATCCGATGGATCGTCCGGCACGCTGATTTGAATCCAAAGCTTGTCGTTGCCCTCGACTTGCGCGAGTCGATACGTGTCTTGCTCGAGCGGCCTCGCGTAGTGCACCGCGCCGTCGGCGTGCAACGTGCCTTCACCGTGCACCCAGGTGTTTGCTTGCTTTGCGCTGGGATGGAACTGCCCCAGCTCGCCCAGGTCGATCGGCGGTCCGCTGTGCAACGCGAAGAGGGCTTCGCCGCGCAGCTCGAAGGCCAACGCGAGTGAGCCGAGTGCCGACAGGGTGAGCGCGGCGAGCGTCGCGCGCCGCCAAGGCCGACGGGGCGCGGGTAGGGCCTCGAGGTCGTGATCGGACCCGGCGGGGGTGCCGAGCACGTCTGGGCTGGAGGGATACCGGGGCATCGAGTTGCGACTTCGTGTTCCGACAGCCGCCCCCGCCCGTTTGTTCCGAGTGCGCAGAGTGAGGCGGTGGGAGACCGGTGGGAGACCGGTGAGAGGAGGTGAGCGTAGCAGAATCCACTAGAACGATGCCCGGCCGCCGGGCCACGAAGCGCGGCAAATGTCAGCCAAAAAGCCACGATCGAGCCGCGTAGAGCCAGCCGCCGCGGAGCCCGGCCGAGCGCGCCCGGCACTCGAGCGACATTTCGCTCCGGACCGTGTAAGTTTGAGCCGGGTCCCTATGGCTGTCGCAAGCAAGATCATCTGCCCGTCGTGTGGTTTCTCCAACACGCCCCCGCTCGCCAACAATCGTTGCGTGTCCTGTGGCGCCAAGATCGAAGATCTGAAGCGCGCCCTGACGCGGCAAGAAGAGCTCGAGCGGCGCTATCAGCAGGAAGGCTTCAGCCTACTGTGGTTCGGCGTCTCGATCGCGATCATGGCGGTGATGACGGCCGCGCTCGTCATGGGCTTGCCGATGGTCGTGCCTGCGTTCGACTTCGAAGGCTCCGCGGGCATGTTGGTCTCGATTCCCGTTTGGTTCCTCGGTGGCATGTTGATCGGCCTGGTTTCCCCCGGGAAGACCTTCATCGAGCCAATGGTCGCCGTGTTTCTCGTGGCCATTCCGACTGCGTTTCTGCTGCACGTGAACCAAACCGTGAAGACCATGCCGGCGTTCATGTACGTGCTCATGTCGTTCTTGGGCGTGCTCTTCACGCTGATCGGTTCGTACATTGGCGAGCGCATCCAGATGGGTCCGCCGCCAAAAGCAGCGGACTGATTTCCCCCGCGTGAAGCTCGCCTTCGGTTTGGCGCTGCTGGCGTTCAGCGGCTGCTCTTTCGGTCCGTCCGCGAGTCAAAAAGCGGAGGCGGGGCGTATCAGCCACGCCTTGGACGTGTTGCGGCAAGCGCCGAACGCACAGAAACCCGAGCTCTTTGCCGCATTACAAAGCGCGCCCTGCGAAACGCCCGACCTGTGTGCGCTGAAGCAAGTCTGCGCCGCCGGCTATGGCCTGCACCTGCGCGGTCTCGGCGAAACGGCACGCGCCAAAGCCCTACTCGCAGACGGCGGAGCCGACTCCGCCGTGAACCAAGCGCTCGACGCCGCGAAAAGCGCGCTCACCCAAGCCGAGCCACAAATCGCAAAGTGCGCCGATGCGCAAGGCGCCGCGCAGCGCAAATACAAACTCTGAACGCTGTGCTAGCCGGTAGTGCGTCTCGTTCCGTTCTTCATTGCTGGTCACGAAGCGCATCCGTGAGCGCCCAGCCTTCGGCGTCGCGTCCGGCCCCAGTGGTTCGCCACTCGTTCTGCGTTCGGCCGCCAGCAGTCCGCATTGGGCCGCCGAGACGCCGAGCGCGACGCGAAATCTGATGTTTAAGCTCAATGCCGTTCGGTTAAGGACCGAGACCACATATGGCCCCCATCGCTCACGCTGCCCCACAACATATCGTAGGGTTCGCCGCTTAAGTGAACGGCATTGTGTTTAAGCTTAAACTTCAGATTTGAAATGAAACAGCGCAACCGACGCCAGTGGTGGCCGGAGTCTGAAAGACCAGCCCGCGAATCGCCTAGCGCGCGGCTTCAAAAATCCGGCCAGTAACTAACTCGAAGATTGAAACGCGACGCCGAAGGCTGGGCCGCGGCTCCGCGGGACGCGTGACCATCGATCCAGCTCATTTGGGTTCACTCGCGGCGTTCGCCGCAGCGGACGCGCTGGGCGCACCGGACGCGCTCGCGGCGGCCGTTGCTTGGCTCGCTTTCGCTTCGGTCGCTTTGTCGGTCCACACGATGCGCCCGAAGCGCGACGCTTTGTGGAAATTGCCTTGGCCCAAAATCGGTGACCAAGAAACGCCGCTGTTGTTCTTCATGGCGTAGAAGTTCACGCGCCAAGAAGAGCCGAGCTCCGGTGGTAGTTTCGCGGCCTTGCTGAACGACTTCCACGGGATCAGGGCTTCGACCGTGTAGCCGCGGTCTTCGTCGTCGCTCTTGTCGACGGTGCCGTCGAGCGCGACCGCGCTCTTCAAATTCGAGGACCATTCCTGATGACCGTACGGCCCGTTGGGCTCGGTCTTCGGTTGGTTGTAGTCGTCGAACTGCGAGTCGAAGACCAGATTTTGTGGGTTGATCTGGATCTCGTAGTAGTCCTTGTTGTCGCCGTCGCCGTCGGGGTCGACCATCATCTCGACCGTGTCTTTGGTCCAGAGATGCGGGTCTTTGTCGCCCTTTTTGAAACCGCCGATCATGTCGGTGTCGGCGATCGAAAAGCCGACGTAGATGCCTTCGTCGTTCCACAAGACCCTGACGTCGCCGTTGACCGGAAAGGACTGATTGGGCTCACCGTTGCGCACGTCGACGAGTGGTCCGGTGCTGGGTGCGCTCTGCCAAGCCGGCTCGTCGAGCTTGCCGTCGAGCTTGATCTTCACGCTCGGGTCGAGCTTTTCGACGCGCAGTGTCGGAATGCGCGTGTTCCTTACGGCGGGCGTGGGGTGACCGCTCAGGCTCAGCGTCGCGACGATCGCGCGGCTGCTCGTGTCGTGGGGTCCAGCGACGATCTTCATCCGCTGGTCGCCCTTCCAGACGCCGGTCAAGATCTGGATTTTGTCGGTTTTCACCGAGGCAGGGATGACGAACATCTGTTCGTCGACGTAGACCTTGCCGGCTTCCCAGTCGCTGGGCGGCAGCGCTTGTGAATCACCGTGGACTTCTCGCAGCGGCCCGACGTTGTCGATGTTCAGGATGCGTTCGCCCGATGCATCGACGATGTGGGTGAACAAGCTCCAGCCCGCCTCGAGCGACTTTTGCGCCTGCCAATACAGCGTGAGTTTCACGCGACCGCCAGGGCTCGCGCTCGCGGCTGGATCGACGCGCGCGCCGAGCAGCTTCAGCTTGCCGTCGAAGTCGACGCCCAGCGGCACGCCGATATCGGCGGGTGGCGCCGCCAAAATGAAGTTCTTCAAGCGCGCGGTCGACTGCTTGGAGTCATGGGAATCAGTCGACCCACCGACGCAGGCGGTCAGGAGAGCGAACGACAACGCAGCGCAACGCAGCGCGCGCGTGGGCGATTCAATGCGCGCCATTCGCTTCGTTCTGGCTGCGTGGCTTGAGAGCAGCGGGACCGGGCGGGCGCACGCGTGGCGTCGCGACGGGCGGCGATTGCGCGGACACTCCGGTGCTGATGTGAAGGACGATGCCGCGCTGCATGTCGTCGACTGGGCCGCTCAACACGGGCAAGCGCAGACCAGGTAACAGGAGCTTGGGGTCCTCGGGTTGGTCATCTCTGATGACGCGCAGGGCGTTCCGCCACACGCCGGCCACGACCGTGACCTCCGGAGCTCGCGCGTCCATCGGGATGTCGAACTCCAATGGATCGATGTACACCTTGCCGCGTTCCCACGAGCTCGGGCCGAGCGCTTGACGGTCCGCGCCGCCTTCGGCAGGCACCGATTTGCGGAGTGGACCGGAGGCGTCGAGCGTACGGTCCTGCGCCTGGCCTGGCACGATCAGGTGAGTAAACAAGCCCCAGCCTGGACCGAGCGGGCTAAGTGACTGCCAGTACAGCGTGAGCTTCACGTGACTACCCGGCACCGCGACTCCCTTCGGCTCGATGGCGTAGCCGACTAGCGCGACCTTGCCGTCGAAATCCAAGTAGCAGCGATTGGGCATGTCGCTCGGGACATCTGACAGGATGTATTGCGCGAGCGCGGGATCCAGCGGTGCGACCGCCGCAGGTGCGGGTGCGGCTTGGCACGCGCTGCAAGCGAGCCCCAGCGCGAACGCCCCGCCGAGCAGCGCTTTTTTCAGTCCGTTCGCCAGCCCGCAGCACGTTTCAGAAGTTCTTGTCTCGACGCGAGTCATTTCTTGCCCTTGCTCTTCTTGCGCGCATCTCGCGCTCGCTTGCGTTCGTTCTTGCGCGCGTTCTTCTCGCCTTTGGACAAGACACGCATCTTGGACGCGCCCGCGTCTGCCATGCCCGGCATGCCCATACCGGGAAAACCCATGCCCGGCATGCCGCCCATGCCGGGCAGCCCGCCCATGCCGCCCATGTTTTGCATGGCGTCCTGGAATTTGCCGCTCTTCATGGCGCGTCGCATGTTGCGCGCCATGTTGAGGCCGCCCATGCCCGGGATTTTGCCCAAAAGCCCAGGATCTTGGCCCATCCCGCTCATCATTTGGCGCATGAACAGGAAGCGCTGCACGAGCTCGCCGACGCCCTCTGGCGGTTGAGCCGAGCCTTTGGCGATACGTTGTACGCGCGATGGTTCGCGCACGAGCACGTTCGGATCGTCCCGCTCCTGGCGCGTCATCGATTGGATCATCGCCTCGATGCGCACGAGCTCGTTGTCGTCGAGATTGGCCGCCGCACCCGGAGGCATCATGCCGCCGAGTCCAGGGATCTTTTCCATCAGGTCTTTCAGCGAGCCCATCTTTTGGATGGTGCGGACCTGATTCAAGAAATCTTCGAGCGTGAACTGGCCCTGCATCATGCGGGCCGCGTCCGCCTCGGCTTTCTTCTGATCGACGACGTCTTCGAAGTCCTGCATCAGGCCGACGACGTCACCCATGCCGAGCACGCGGCTCGCCATGCCCTCGGCGCGAAACGGCTCGAGCTTGTCGGTGGTTTCGCCCATGCCGACGAACACCAGCGGCGCGCCGGTGACCTCTTTCACCGACAGCGCGGCGCCGCCACGCGCGTCGCCGTCGAGCTTGGTCAAAATGACGCCGGTGACGCCCAGCTTGTCGTTGAAGCCACGCGCCGTTTTCACGGAGTCCTGGCCGATCATGGCGTCGATCACGAGGAAGATGTTTTGCGGCTCGACCGCGCTCTTGATCGCAGAAAGCTCGTCCATCAAGGCTTCGTCGATCGCCAAGCGACCCGCGGTGTCATAGATGATGACGTCGCGGTTTTGCTTCTTTGCTTCTTGTCGCGCAGCCTCGCAAATGGCGAGCGGTGTTCCGCCTTCGATGTTGAACACAGGGAGCGAGAGCTGCTCACCGAGCACCTTGAGCTGCTCGACGGCCGCGGGACGCTGCATGTCGGCGGCGACGAGCAGGGGAGATTTGCCTTGCTTCTCGAACCAACGCGCGAGCTTGGCGGTGGTGGTCGTCTTGCCGGACCCTTGCAGCCCGACCATCATCACGCCGGTGGGTCCAGACGCCGCGAACACGACCGGCTCGCCCTGATGATCCATCATCGCGACCAGCTCGTCGTGACAGATGCGCACGAACTGATCGCCCGCGGAGACCTTGTGCGTCTCGCCGCCGTGACGCACGCGCGTTTGCACGGTTTGGCCGAGCGCCTTCTCCTCGACCGTGGCCAAGAAGCGTTTGACGACGCCGAGCTCGACGTCGGCCTCGAGCAACGATAGCCGCACTTCTTTGAGCGCAGCTTGGACGTTTTTCTGGTTTAGCTCGGTGAGCCCAGCGAGGCGGTTTTGAGCTTCACGAAAGCCTTTGGTCAGCGCTTCGAACACGGGCCGGGTCTTAGCATAGTCGCGGCGAGATGGGAGCCTGCGCGGGGCAGTCGTACTATCCTGGCCGGGCCGGAAACCCCGGCGGTGGAGGCCTGCCATGACGGTGTACAGCTTCGAACCCCAGTTCATGAAACTCGGCGTGCTCACCGCGGCGCTGCAGGAGCTCACTCCGCGTGAGGTACGCGACGCGGATCCCGATCGAGCGATCGATGATTGGCTGTATTTCGCGCGCGACCTGGGCGCTGACTGCATTCAGCTCTCGGCGGCGCTGCACCCGAGCGTCGCGGACGTGCCCGCTGAAGCGCTACTCGATCCCGTGGCCAACACGCTCGATCTGCGCGAGCCCTTCAGCGCTGCACGCCGCGATCGCGTGGAGGCCGCAATTCGAGACTCCTGGGTGAAGCTCGCGGACTTGGCGTACTTCGACAACATGCTGCACGAGGATGCGGTCATCCGCGCGAAGAAGTCCGAGTTCATGCTGCGCGTGTTCGACGCGGCGACGCTGCTCGGCGTCTCCGCGGTGTGTGGCTTCGTTGGGCGCGACCAAACGAAGAGCATGGATCAAAACCTGACGGCGTTCGTCGACGTGTTCGTGCCACTCTTGAAGCAATGTAAGGCGCGGGGCCTCGTGTTTCGCGTCGAGCAGTGTCCGATGCCTGGTTGGACCACGAACGACAACTTCCACAACAACCTCGCGTATACGCCTGGCACGTGGATTGCGCTCCACCGCCTGTGCGAACAGCACGGTGTTGGGGACCAATTCCGAATCCACTACGACCCGTCGCACGCGATTTTGATGGGCCAAGACACCCGCTCGTTGTTCCAATATTTGAAGGACGAGGGCTACGCATTCTTGATTGACGGCTTTCACGTCAAAGGCCAGGTGATCGACGCAAAGGGAGTCTCGGCGTGGGGCTACGGCGGCCAGACCGTCCAGCGCGGTGACTGGGTTGGTGGTCAGCCCTCGCAGGTGCCCGCGGATCAACTGAATGCTTGGAAAAAGCAGACCGTGTTCTCCGAGCACGAGTTGCCTGGCACGGCGCGACACGACCCGCTCGCGTACTTGCAAAACAGAACCGTCGATTGGTTCGACCATCAGCTCGCAGCGCGCGAGCTGCTCGGCCTCGACGTGAAGAACACGTGCCTGATCGTCGAGCACGAGTATGGTCCGGCGCGCACCCAAGACCGCGCGCGGCTCGAGCCGATTTTGAAGGGGTCGTTGGCCTTCACACGCAAGATCGACGAAGCCGCAGCGTGCATGTATGCGCTCCAACACGAGGTGCTACCGGCGCAGAACATCCCCGTGCAAGGCCGCGGGCGCGAGGCGTACCGGAGTTAGCTTTGGTGCGGGTCAGCGAGCCCGGAACGCTGCGCGCTCCCGACTAGCGGCGAGTGCGTCACGCAGCGGCGTGTGCTGGCGGTCGACGACAGGGAGCGCACGCTAGGGTTCTTCGTCGTTCGGGCGCAAGCGTTGCACGAGCGCGTACAGCTCGCGACGTGGCATGGCGACCTCGTCCGTGAGCTCGCTCACGATGGTTTTCACCGAGGCGTCTTCGGCCAGACGCGCGTTGATGCGCTGTTCGAGCGCCGCGATGTCTACGGGCTCGTCCTCTTGGGTCTCTGCGGCAGCGATCACGAGCGTGATCTCCCCGCGCCATTCAGCCTCGCGCGCGGCGAGCTCACTCAGGGTGCTGGGCCTGATTTCTTCGTGTAATTTGCTGATTTCTCGACACAGCGCGCAGGCGCGAGCTGGCATGCGCTCGCTCAATTCGCGAAGCGACGCAGTCATGCGTTGCGGGGACTCGAAGATCACCACTGGCTCGAGGCTCTTTTCTATCCGTGTCAGCGCGTCTTTGCGTTTCCGACCCGAGCGCGGCAGAAACCCCAAAAATAAGAAATTCGAAGCGACGAGGCCCGATGCCGCCACCGCCGCGGTCAACGCGCTCGGACCTGGAATGGGCGAGACCAGCACGCCGCGCGCTTGGGCTGCGTGCACGAGCGCGGTCCCCGGGTCACTGATGGACGGCATGCCGGCGTCGGTGACGAGCGCGATGTCCTCGCCGTTCTCGAGCAACGCCAGTAACTCTTCGATCTTGCGCGGACTGGCGTTGGCGTCGAGCGCGTGCAAGGCGCGTTCGTGAATCGCGAAATGGCTGAGCAGCTGGCGGGTGCGGCGCGTGTCCTCAGCCGCGATGTGCTTTGTCTGCTTCAGTGTTTCGAGCGCGCGTAGCGTGATGTCGCCTAGGTTGCCGATCGGCGTACCGACGAGGTAGAGCTTGCCGGCCACGCGCGCGTGCCTTGCTGCGCTCAGCCGCCGACGCCGACGGCGTCGCCCATCGTGCTGCGCAAATGCTCGCGCAATTTGCCCATCAGCCGGGATTCCAGCTGACGTACGCGTTCGCGGGACACACCGAAGCCGTCACCGAGCTCCTGCAAGGTGAGCGGTTCGTCGGCCACGATGCGCTTGTCGAAGATATCGATGTCCTTGCCGGTGAGCGTCTTTCGAAATACCTCGAGCTCATTTTGCAAGAGCTCGCTCAGCTCCGAGCCCTCCGCGATCTGATCTGGCGTCGCGTTGCCCGAAGGCATCAGCTCGAGGCGCGTGGTCGAGCGCCCGTCGGCTTCATTCACGGTCGCGTCGAGTGAAGCGTCCGCGCGCGCGAGGCGCCGATCCATCTCGGTGACTTCCGATTCACTGACGTTGAGGCGCTTTGCGATTTCGGCATGGCTGGGCTCGATGCCCATCGCGGTAAGGCGCGCCTTCTCCTTGCTCAAATTGAAGAACAGCTTGCGCTGGGCCTGCGTAGTCCCAACCTTCACCAGTCGCCAGTTGTTCAAGATGAAGCGCAGCATGTAGGCGCGGATCCACCAAGCTGCGTAGCTGGACAGCTTCACACCGCGGTACGGATCGTAGCGCTTCACCGCCTGCATCAAGCCGATGTTGCCCTCTTGCACGAGGTCCATCATGTTGCGATAGGCGCGCCGGTATTCGTACGCGATCTTCACGACCAAGCGCAGGTTTGCCGTGATCAACCGCGCGGCGACGTCAGCGCTCTGGCCCTGCGTGTACTCGATGGCGAGCTTGTGCTCTTCATCCGTCGAGAGCAGCGGGTGACGCTGCACCTCGCGCATGTACGCTTGCAGCGCGTCGACGCGCGCGAGCCCCGGCTCGTTTGCGGGCTCGTCCTCCGAGTCGTCGACGGACTCCGTTTCCTCACCGGCCTCGCGCTCGTCTCGGTCATCCGACTCCGAGTCGTCGACGAGCTCACTCTCCGCTTCGAACGTCTCCGGCTCTGCATCCGCGTCCGCGGGCTCGCCGTCGCCCTCGCCAACTGACTCCTCAGCATCGGCATCGGCGGCCTGCGCGTGAGGTTCGCTCTTGCGCGTGGCCGGACCGCGCGGTGCGCGCGGTTTGGAGGTCTTCTTGGCGTCTGCTTTGGCTGTCACGATTCGAGGCTCTCGGCCGGTCGGGAAGGACGAGCGTCCGGGCGCCGGGCAACCGGGAGAGAGCGTGTGGCGCTCACCTCGCGTCGTCAAGCTGGATGCGGGAGCCGCAGATCCGTACGGCTCGAACGGGCTGCGCCTGCGGATTTCGATTTCGGCTTCGTTTTTCGCCGCACTGGTCTGGTGTGGCCCGATTCCTCTGCTGTCACCGCCGGGTGCGAGCTTGGGAAACAGCCCGAACGGTCGGGCTTTTGCCGAAAATAGCCGGTCCCGCTGGGAGCCGCGATTGTGTCGGCTTCCCGAGATGTGCGAGCGTGATGACCGATTCTTGGTTGAGGGGCCAATGAAACTCGTTTCCGATCCGTCCGATTTGGCGCGGCGTTCCGAAGAGCCCCGCGCCGGCAGCGATCCAAGCCTCGTCGACGCGAAGCGCGCCGAAACGGAGCGCATGGCTTCGCTCGGAACCTTGGCGGCGGGAGTCGCGCACGAGATCAACAATCCTTTGACGTACATGCTCGGCAGTCTCGAGCTCGGGCTGCGTGAGTTGAGCGAGCTACAGGCCGTGATGCAGGAGCCTTCGGGTCAGGAGCTCAGCCTGCTGTCGAGCGCGCTTTCGGCGTTCGACAACGCGCGCGACGGCGCTGAACGAGTGCGAAAAATCGTCAAAGATTTGAGAAATTTCTCGCGCGTCGGAGAGACCAACGTCGAAGCCGTCAACGTGGAAGCGGTGCTCGACGCGACGATCCGTGTAGCCTGGAATGAGATCCGGCACCGCGCGCGGTTGGTCAAAAGCTATGCGGGGATTTCGCGTGTGAACGGAGACCAAGCCCGCCTCGGCCAGGTATTTCTCAATTTGATCGTCAATGCGGCGCAGGCGATCGAGGGCGACCCGAAGGCCAACGAAATCACGATCAGCACGCGAGAGGAGGGGGGCCGCGCGCTGATCGAGGTCTCCGACACCGGTGCCGGAATCGGAAGCGCGGACGCCTCGCGCATTTTTGACCCATTTTTACACGACCAAGCCGGCGGGCTCGGGAATCGGGCTCGGCCTCGCCATCTGCCACGGCATTGTTACCGGGCTGGGCGGTGAGATCAGCGTGTCGAGTGAGGCCAACCGTGGTACCACTTTCAGGGTGGTCTTGCCGTTCGCGCCAGAGGAGAGCGCGGCGCGTCGCGCCGTGGTCGACGTCCCGCCGGAGTCGGGGTCAGTGCCGTCGCGCATCCTGATCGTCGATGACGAGCCGCTGCTCGGTCAGACCTTGCTCTACGCGTTCAAGGGTCGGCATGACGTGGTCATCTGCACGAGTGGGCGCGACGCGCTCAGTCGACTCGAAAAAGACGCGCGCTTCGATCTCGTGCTCTGCGATCTGATGATGCCGGACGTGAGTGGTGCTGCGGTCTATGAAGCGGTCAAGCGCAGCTACCCGAGCTTGGTTCGCTGCTTCGTGTTCATGACCGGCGGCGCATTCACGGAACGCGCGCGCGAGTTTCTAGCCAAGCATCCCGGTGTTCAGCTCGAGAAGCCGTTCAACATCGAAGACATCGAGAAGTTGCTCAGGCAACTCGCTGGCGGCAGCGCCGTGAGCGCTCTGCCCTGACTTCAGTGCCGTAAATCTACTTTGCGGCCGGGCACGGGCGTGTCGCCGAGCAGCACGAACGTGTCGAGGTGAACTTTGTCCAGCGTCTTGGCGGACACGGCAAGATCGTAGGCGAGGCCCCACTCGACGCTCGGACCCGCGGACACGAACAACGTCGTAGACTGCTTGCAGCCTTTGGCGAAGCGCTCG
>DATHOI010000848.1:0-4838 GCA_035485095.1 Polyangiaceae bacterium
TCGGGGGCGGCGCGTAGCTGCGGCATGGGTCGCGGTTTATGCTTAGGCGCTCGTTGCTTGGGCGGCGCGTCGAGCACCGGGGCAGGCCTTGCTGAGTCGTTTGCTAGCGCGGCCTGGGCTGCTGTGCGCGCGGCGTTCACGCTACCCGTGCTATCCCCGATCGGATCGAGCGCTTTGGCCTCATCCAGACCGGCGAGACATTGTTGAAAGGCTGAGGCTCTACATTGCTCGAGTGCATTTTCCCGGAGCGCCTGCGCGCGGTCGAGTGGGCTCACTGTCTCGCGGGCGATGACGCTTGGGGTCGCTTTCTGACGCAACTCGCTCAAGATTAAGCCGGCTGCCAGCAGCAACGCGAGACCGGCAGCGCCGAGCGCGAGCCAGCGCGTCTGAAAATGCCGCCGGAGTCGCGAGACGCGTTGCCGCACGCGCGGGGCGGGCAACGCTGCTTCACGTGCGATCTCGTCGAGCGTCTCGCCCTCGCTCTCTCGCAGTAGCCAATGCAGCGTGGCTTGTGCCCCCTCGGTTCGCGGCAGCTCGCGTTCGATCCACTGCGTGAGCTCACCCGTTGCGGGCGTGGGGTCCACCACGGGTAGATCGGGATCGTTACAAAGCTCGGGCAGGCGCGCGCGGCGCCGATAGAGGTCCGCCACTTTGTGACGGGCGATGCCCTGGACCCAGCGTCGGAACTCGCTCGGGTCGTTCGGAGCGCTGCTCGAGGCCAGCGCATCCGCGAGCGTATTTTGCACCAGATCATCGACCTCGCCCGGCGGCAGGCGCCGGCGCGCGAATTTCAACAGTGCTTCACGGAGCGCAGGATCCGCCAGGCGCGCAGCATTGTCGTCCGGTACTGCAAACGCGGGGCCTGCCATGGGGTATGACTTCACCAAGCCCTTCGTCGCTCATCGGTTCACGCGTGTGACACGACCCTGCGACGAATCTCTTTTTTATACGCCCGACCCCCAAGGATCCTCCCGTGCGCCGTCCGCAGCCCCAGAAATTACGCTCATTCCCAGTGCTCGAACCCAGCCAAAGCGATTGGGCAATCGAGCGGATCGTGCCGGGCGGCGCTGGTTTCATGCGCCTGGGCAACGGTCAGGGGGCGTTCGCAGCGGGGGCGTTGCCGGGCGAGCGGATCCGAGTGCAGCAGGCTGAGGATCACCGCACCTACCTGCGCGCGACTCGCTGGACGCTGCTCGAGACGAGCCCGGATCGCGTCGAGCCCGTGTGCCCGGTCCAAGCCACCTGCGGGGGTTGTGACTTGATGGCACTGAGCTACTCGGCGCAGCTCATCGCCAAGGTCGGTATCCTGCGTGAAGCGTTGCTGCGCACCGGGCGCTTCCGGGAGCTGCCGGAGATTCGAACGGTCGCGTCCGAGCGAACGCTGGGTTACCGGAGCCGCATTCGTCTCCACGTCGCGAGTGATGGACGAGTCGGTTTTTTTGCGACTGGCACGCAAGAGCTGGTCGAAATCCCCAGTTGCCCCGTGGCGGATCCAGCACTCGATCGAGCGCTAACGGCCTTGCGCGCGATCGCCGCGCGCTACCGCGGCGCGCTCAGCCGCTTCGCCGAGCTCGAGTTGCGCGTGGCTCCGAGTGACCCACGCTGCTCGCTTTGGCTCTTGCCGAGAGCCGACGAATTGAAGGGCACGAGCGAGCTGCTTAGTGCATTGAGCGAAGTATTTCAGGTCTCGCTCGCCGAGCGCGCTTCGGACCCCGAGCGCGATCAGCGCTTTGCATTGCCAGGCGGGGTGGAGCTGCGCGCGCCGGCCCAGGCCTTCACGCAGATCAATTGGCCGATAAACCGAGCACTGGTGCAGGCACTGCTCGACGCGGTGGAGCGCCGCTCGCTGCGCACGTTTTGTGATCTTTATTGCGGTGCTGGGAACTTCAGTTTGCCGCTTTTGTCACGCGGACTGAGCGGCGTCGGCATCGAGGCCGCAAAGGCCTCGATTGCTGCGGCAAAGCGCGCGGCGGCCGCCCAGCAGCTGCAGAACGGTCGGTTCCTCGCGGGTGACGTGCGTGAGGTCCTCTCCCAATTACCAAGCTCCGAGCGCTTCGATCTGATCCTGCTCGACCCGCCACGTAGCGGCGCGCGCGATGCGCTGCCCGAGATCTCGCGTCGAGCGGCCACGCACATCGCTTATTGTGCGTGCGACCCGGTCACGCTCGCTCGAGACCTGCGCATACTGTGCGACGCGGGCTACACCTTGGAGGAGCTGACGGTCTTCGATATGTTCCCCCAGACTCATCACTTCGAAACCTTGGTCTGGCTGAGCCGCGCCCGCGCCAGCGGCTGAGCCTCTCTGCTACTCCGAGTCGTCGTCGCGCTCTTTCCGGAAGCGCCGCACCGCTTCGCGCAGCTTTTGATCCATCTGGCGCATTAGCCGCAGCAGCTTGGCCTCTTGTTTCGGGCTCAGCTGTTTGGCGAGCTCGTCGAACTCGGCGAGCCGGAGTGATTGCAATTTCGCCGTGCTTTCACGCACGATCTGCAACGATTTGCCGTAGGCGCCTTGGTCGTTGCTGTCCAAATCGAACAGCGCGCGCAGTGTCTTCTGCTGCTGGCGCATGTCCTTTTGGACTTTCTCTCGTTCGACTTGAAATTTGTCCAGCGTGCGCTCGATGTCGGTGGCTTTCTTCTCGTCGAGCCCGACGTCTTTGCGCAAAATCGTGCCGCGCCATTTCTTCAAGCGCGCTTCGATCTCGGCGCGCTTGGCCTGTGCGCCGTTCTGTGCGAACGACGGCGCGCTCAGCGCCAGCAGGCACACGAACACCAAAAAGCCAAACCACTTGGCCTGTCTCACGAGCATCTTCCTTCGACCCGTCCCAAAAACATTTCAGGTCCCTCCGGAGAGCTCTTTGGTTGCGGCCAGCCAGGCGTCCAGATCGCGATCCGACTGCGGCCCGGTGACGTCGAAGTGCGCACCCTCGTCGGAATCGCCGAGCAGCTCCGCGTTGTCACTCGAGTTGTCGGTCTGTGTCGATTTCGGCGCTGCGGCGAGCACTTCTTGCGAGCTCGCGCTGGCCACCGCCACGCTCACGCTCGGCGCTGCCGAGCCGGCGCCTGCTGCGTGCTGGGGCGCGGCCTTCGGTGCGATCGCGTGCAACGCAAATAGGCCACCGAGCGCCATGACCGCGCCCGCAAAGGCTGGCCCCCATGCCCAGCGCGGCAAAAATCGCTGTTTGTGCGCCACGCGCTCCGGAATGTCCGCAGCGCGAGCGCCGAGCTTGGTGAGCGTTGGTCCGGAGGCTACTTGCGCGGTGTCCTCGAACAACCGCTTCAGATCTTCGTGCTCTTGGTCGTCGTTGGTCATCGCGGTCGTTCCTGGGCCCGTGCGCCGAGCAGCGCGTCGAGCCGGCTCTTGAGCTCGCTCATGGCGAGGTGGGCGAGGACTCTCGCCGAACCTTCAGTCGTACCCAGTGTCAGCGCGATCTCGGCATAGCTCAAATTGCCGTCGAGCCGCAGGAGCGCCACTTCACGACGCTTCTCCGGCATCGCCTCGAGCGCGGCGCGAATGGCCCGCGCGCTCTGCTCGGTTTCGAGCAACTCTGCGGGCTCTGGCACGCGCTCGGTGGCGTGGCTGCGCTCCTCGTAGCCGCGCCGTCGTCGTTCGCTGCGCAGTAGGGTGCGGGCCCGCGTTACGGCGATGCTCGCCAGAAACGCCTTCAATGACGTCCCTGGGCTGTACTGAGCGAGCCGCGTGAACGCGATGGTCAGCGCCTCTTGCACGGCGTCCTCGGAGAGCGCGCGGTCACCGCAGGCACGCGACGCGATGCGATAGAGCATGGCCAAGTGCGGCTCGACCAAGCTCTGGAACGCCCGGCCGTCGCCAGCCAGCGCGCGCCCGAGCAGCTCATGTTCGACGCTCAAACCTGTACCGTTGTTGCCAGAGTCGGCGCTGGCCGAAAGAGGGAGCACCCAATGGTTCATCCTAGACCGTTATTGAGTGATGCCGGATCCGGCCCGCGCGTTAAACCACCCGTGCAACTGCCGGAATTTGCTGCGCATGTCTGCTCTCCACCGCGGTTTTGGGGTTTCGACGGGAATCTTGGCCAAGGCTTGGTGCGCTTGGAACAATTCGGTTTGCCGAGCTCTCTCGGCCTCACCCCGAGATCCCCAATGCAATTGAATTGCGACCCATTCGCCCGCCCGAGTCCACCCCAATGGCTGGTCTCCAACGGTTCAGTCACCGTCGGCCCAGTCCGCACCGAGCTATTGCTGCGTGGCGTGATGCACGGCCGTGTCCCGAGCGATTCCATGGTCCGCGAGGTGGGCTGGCAGAGCTGGCGCGAGATCGGTCAGATCCGTGAAGTGTGCGCGTTGAAGCGCGTGCTCGAGCGCACGGTTGCCGAACCGAGCTCGAAGGCTCCTAGCTTGCGTGAGAGTGCCGCTGCGGTCGGCGAGGCGGTCGACGTGGGTGAGGCCCTCCTGCTCGCGCTGCACGCGGCTGCGCGCGCGACCTCGGCTACGATCGGGCTCGCACATCGCGTGCGCGAACCACTGCTTTTGCCTACGACTTCCTGCGTGTTCGAGGCTTCGCCCCAATCGTTGGGAGAAGTCTTGCCTTGGTTCGACCCGGTGTTTGCGCTGGCCCGCACGGGTGGTCTGGTGCTTGGGCCTGCCAATGCCGGCGTGGTCGAGCGCGCGATCAGCCTGCGGCTTGCTCATGCAGGCTCCCTGCGAGGTGTCGCCATGCTGCCCATCTCGGTCGACGGGCAGCTGTGTGCGCTCCTCGAGCTCGGGCGGAGCGATCACCTATTCCGCGTCAGCGATGCCGCGGAGCTCGCCGATTTCGCGGTCAGCGTTGGCGCGGCGTTGACTCGGCTCAGCCGGCCGCGCGC
>DATHOI010000849.1:0-2711 GCA_035485095.1 Polyangiaceae bacterium
AGCGTCTCTTGCACTTCGCGCTCCGGGTCGCTATCGGCGACGATGCCGCCGCCGGCCCAGTAGTGCCCGATGCCGTTCCGCACCGAAAGCGTGCGAATCGCCATGCCGAGCTCGACCGTCCCGTCATAGGCGATGTAGCCAAACGCGCCGGTGTACAGGCCACGCCGTTCGGCCTCGAGCTCGGCGATCAGATCCATCGCCCGCACTTTCGGCGCGCCGGTCACACTGCCGCTCGGTAGCATCCCACTCAGTACGTCAGCGCGCGTGACGGAAGCGCGCAGCGCGGCGCGCAACGTGGCGACGCGGTGGTGCACGGTGCCATGCGTCTCGACGTGCGGCGGGGCCACGAGCTCGACGGATCCGGGTCGCGCCAGACGCGCCAAGTCGTTTCGCTCGACGTCGAGCACCATGGTCAGCTCGGCGCGCTCCTTGGGGTCGGAATCGAGCTCGCTGATCAGCTCGGCGTCCTGCGCCGGAGTCGCACCGCGCGGCCGAGTGCCCTTAATTGGAGACGTTAGAACTGACCCGTAAGTGTCTATATTCAAAAATAATTCTGGCGAGAGTGAGACCAGATCCAAGTCCCCCCAAGAGAATGCGGCAGCGAACGGCGGGCGCCCCCGCTCGCTGAGCTTCGCCAGCAGATCCCAGGGCGCGCCGTGTACGCGAAGCTCGAAGCGCCGCGCCAAGTTCACTTGGTACAGGTCGCCGGCGCGGATGTGCTCGAGCGCGCGGGCGATACGCGCACGATGCAGCGCGGGCGCTTCGAACGCCCCGAGCACGCTCAGCTCGACCTCGCCCGCAGCAGCGGGCTCGCGGAGTCGTAGCGCGAGGTCTCGAGTGCGGTCGCGGTCGTCGCCTACGACTCGCACGCCAGAGCTGTCGATCACCGCGACCGCCGCGTAGCGAACCCAGTGCGGGTCGATCAAATGGGGCGCCTGGCGCGAGCCACCATGGCCTGCTCGTTCGAGGTCTCGACGATACTCATAAGGAAGCAGCCCGACCCAGCGCGGCGCGGCGTGCAGCGGCGAACGCGGCGCCCAAGTGAGCGTCGGCTCCGGATCGAGCCGAGCGCTGTGCTCGACGGGATCACACGCCAGATACGCCACACGCCCTTGTTGAGCCCAAAATAGCGAAACGCAGTTGCGGTCTGCCAGCCGCCGAGCGAGCGTAAACGGCTCGGATGGCACGTCGAGCGCGAACGCTTCAAGCATGAGCCGATACCACGCGCCCGCTCGGCGCAACGATGGCGTCCGAGAGCGGCGCGATCGCGGTCGCACCGGGGCACACCACGCAGCGCTCCAGAAACCCACTGCCAAGGACATGCGCCCCGACGCCGACGACGCAGGCTCGAAGCCCAACCTCGGCACTGATTTTCGCACCGTCGGCAACGAAGGAGGTCAACGCGCGCTGTGAGAGCCACGCTAGATTCGCGCGCAGCAAGCTGCGCGGATCGCCCGCGTCAGTCCAAGGCTCGGTCACGACCACCGTGGTCACCTTGCCGCCGGCGCGCAGCCGCGGCAGCGCAACATCGCCGAACAAGCAACCACGCGCCGGCAAGGCGTCGCGCACTGCCGAGCCCAGCGCGAGCACACCCACGTAGTCGCCGCTGCGCGTTTCGGTGCCGAAGCGTTCGCCGCGTAGACGCACCACGTAACCTCGAGCGTCGAGCCCCAGCGTGCCCTCGCCGGGCGCGCGCGGTGCCACGGCAAGGCAAAAATGATCGTCGGTCGCGTCGGCCAATAACGCAAGGATGGGGGGTTCCACCAAGATATCGCCGTTCCAAACCAGAACCGGAGCGTCGTGCAAGTGGGCGCGCGCGCCGGCCACTCCTCCTGCGGTACCTTGGATCTCGGTCTCGACCAATACTTGAACAGGCAAGGCCAAGCGTTCGATATAACGGTCGAAAACCGCGGCCAAGTGATGCACGTTGATCACGGCTTCCGCGAAGCCGGCGCGACGCAGGCCGTCGATGGCGTGCTCCAAGATCGAGCGGTCGCCGACCGGCACGAGCGGCTTCGGCAGCTCGTCGGTCAACGGCCGGAGCCGCGTGCCGAAGCCCGCACAGAGCACGATCGCCGACGCCATGACGCATCGTAGCCCGCCGCACGCGCTTACCCAAGCCCGCGCAGTCGTCGAATCAGCGACGCGAAACTCGCCCCTTTCGGCGACGCGTGTTAGCCCGAGCGCATGAGCGTCTTGTCCACGGTGTCTTGCGCGCTGCTCGCTGCGGTCTCCGCCTTCGCGATCGTGACGGCGGCGGGCTGCGGTACGGACGCGAAGGGCGTCGACGATTGCCGCGATATCGAGGACGCGCGCTGCGCAGCCGCACAAAACTGCGGCATCCTCAGCACGAGTGTCGCCGAGTGCCAGCAATTCTACCGCGACCAGTGCCTGCACGGCCTGGCGGTGAGCGCGCCCAGCTCGACCACTATCAAGAGCTGCGTGGCCACGATTACGGCGGCAGGCGTCTGCGCTCAACAAGGCCATGACACGGCTCCAACGGACTGCCCGAACGCACCGATCAGCACGGCAACCTCCGCCCAGACCACCTGCGAGATCGTGACCAACCCCGAGAAAACGAGTGAGTGCTCGTTTCTCATGCCGCTGCCGGACGCCGGAGCAGGCGGAGCAGGCGGAGCAGGCGGAGCAGGCGGAGCAGGCGGCTCGGCGGGAGCGGGCGGTTCAGCGGGAGCCAGTGGCAGCGCAGGGTC
>DATHOI010000850.1:0-6207 GCA_035485095.1 Polyangiaceae bacterium
CGAACCCGAACGAGATCCAAGCGCTGCTCAACGCGAAGTGCGTCTCGTGCCACAACGGCACGACGAACGGCGACCAGCCGCAGGAGTTCTACACCGTCACGATGTCGAACGCGGTGGCAGGCACCACGGCCGCCTACAAGATCGCCCGCATGGATCTGACCGACACGCCGGTCACCGTGTACTACGACCGAAATGTCGCAACTTGGGCGTCGTCTTACGTGTCGCTGTTCTATCCGGCGGCGCTGGCGATGGACGAGGCAAAGGGTGCCATGGTCACCGGTACGGTTCCGCCCGAGTGGGCTATCCCGAGCAACGCCCGGAAGAGCTTGATGATCGAGAAGCTCAACGTCACCTCTTCGCTCGACAACACGACCTACGCTTGGCCGCTCGGTCAGCCCTTCAGCGACCCGAACGTGCACGGCGCAGCCCGCACCGATCACGCGGCGCTGGCCGGCCTGACACGCGACGAGACCGTGATGCTGATTCGCGCCATCGACATGGGCGGCCAGTACTTCGCTCGTCAGAACTCGGTATTCATGCCGAACACCAACGATCCGGTCGCCGGCACCGCGCAGAACTGAGAAGGGTTTAGGAACACAGCCATGAAAACCAAATACAGTCGGTTTCTGAGTGCTTCGGTGGCCCTCGCGGTAGCGGCGTTCGCTTCGGTGTCGAGCGCGGACGGCACGCCGGATCTCGTGCACCCCGGGCGCTCGAACGTGTACTCCAACTTGAGTGACAATTCGCTCGAGGCGGTCAGCACGCCGGCCGCCATTTTATCCTTGGTTCAAGCGCCCGCGAGCGCCGCTCCCATGGCGATCTGGACGATGCTCGAGCACGGCGAGCGCATCGAATGTCTGGATTGCATCCCGTACGTCGCGAAGATGCTGTACGACGGCAACGCGAAGACGCGCGAGATCAGCGCCTGGTGGCTGCGGCGACGCATCTTCGGTGTGTTCGGTCCGGGCGAGGCGTATTCGCAAACCATCGCCGCCGTGACCGATCAATCTCAGTCGGAGCTCACGCGCGCCTACGCAGCCAGCGCATTGGGTGAATTCTTGGAGGGTGCGGGTATCCCGCCGGTTGCTCAAGCTCTGAGCTCGGACACCTCGCCCACCGTGCGCTTGGCGGCCGCGAACGCGCTCATCCGGCTCAACAATCAGGGCCCGAACGCCGAGCTCGGCGCGGCACTCAATGACGCTGACGAGAGCGTTCGGCTTGCGGCGTTGAATGGCGCGACTCACATCAACGTGTTCACGGCGATCGACAGCGTGGCGGGGCTGATCAGCGACCCGTCGGCTGCGGTGCGGCGGCGCGCGGCCGCCACGCTCGGCACGTTGAAAGTGTCGGACGCGGTCGTTGCTCTGATTGCACTCACTTCTCCGGCGAACGAGCCGGATGCCGGCACGCGCGCGGCCGCGGTTTGGGCACTCGGCCAGCTCGCCGATTCACAGGCGCGGGACGCAGTGGTCGCTGCCCAAGGCGACTCGGATTCGAGCGTGCGCGACGCGGCCGGCATCGCGCTCTCTCGGCTGTAACAATGGCTCGAGATGTGCGCGCCTACGCTCTCGCACATCTGGAAAAACGCTAGTTTCGCCTGCGCGCGCTGAACGAGCCCCGCGGGCGAAGCTGCTTTGTGCGGCATCGTCTAGTAGAGTTGGGCGTCTCATGCGCGTGCGAGAAATGCTTCACAGTCTGGCTGGTGGAAGCGTGCTTCCGCTTTTGGCCATCGGACTCTGCTTGGCGGGCTCCGCTTGCAAGACGCAAGAGTCCTCTGACCATACGAACTACTTCGATCGCAAGATCGGTCCGGTAGTGGAGCAAACGTGCGCGGCTAGCCCCACTAAATCGGGTTGCCACGTAGCTGCCGACAACCATGGCAACGCGCTCGGCAACTTGAACGTGACGAGCTACGACTTGCTGACCAAGCGGAAGGATCTGTTCTTGCGCTATGGCCCGTATGGGGTACCGGCGCTGCTGCTCAAGGTGGCTAAGCCGTTCCCGGTGGCAATCACTACTTGGCAGAGCGCCACGCCGACGCTGATCACGACGGACATCGCGCATGTCGGCGGCGAGCTGCTCGATATCACGAGTCCTTCTTTCACGTTGCTCGACGCCTGGATTACGAACGGCTTTGCGGTCAACAACGCACCCGCTGCCGATCCGACGTTCGCGCAAACGCCGTGCTCCAACACACTAGGCACTGACCCCAATTTCGACCCGACCACCGATCCCACAACGCCGGATTTTAAGGATTTTTCCCAGAACGTGAACTCTGTGCTCGGTTCGCGCTGCGCCGCGGGCAATTGCCACGGTTCGGTCTCCAACGCGCTGTACCTGACCTGCGGCACCACGCCGGAGGCCGTCCGCTGGAACTACTTCGCCGTGGGGGACTACGTCTCGGTCGACACTGGGGCGAGCGAGATCCTACGGCGCGCACTCTCGCCTTCCGTCGGCGGCGTCTACCACGAGGGTGGCACTGTGTTCGCCGCGACCAGCGACCCGCAGTATCAAGCGCTCGTCACCTGGGCCACGCTCAAGGGCGGTCCGACTGACAGTGTCGTCGCAGGTAAGGACGACGGCCTACTGTTCTTCGCGAACCGCGTGCAGCCCATGCTCGTCAAGCGTGGCTGCATGATGGCCAACTGCCACTCCCCGGCCATGTTTCACGATTATCGCCTGCAAGGCGGCAGCGGTGGGCACTTTGGCCTGCCCGAGACGCGCACGAACTACGCGCTCACGCTCGCGCAACTCGCGCTCGAATCACCGGACTTCAACGCCAGCCGTCTGGTGCGCAAGAATCTGCCCCCCACCGCGGGCGGTATGGTGCACCGCGGCGGTCCACTCTTCGCGGAAAAGAGCGACTGCACGGACGCAGATCTCGCCTCCGCAGCCGACCCCACGGTCGACGTCGACACGCAAGCGCCGTACTGCGTGTTCAAGGCTTGGTTTCAACTAGAGCAGGCGGCGCGCTATCCGACGCCGCCAACGCTCTCTGGCATCGTGTTCGTGCGCCGGCCACCAGCGCCCATGCCGGATCGGCCGCAGGACTTCGAAGCCTACGCTCCAGGCGCTGAAGTCGTAGAAGTCGCCGCCTCGCTGGATGCCACGTTCGATGTGACGGTTGGTGCGGAGACGAGCTTGTCCAGCCTGTGTGGCCTTTCGCTCACCAGCACGGACGCGCGCCGCGCCTCGGTCTCGTGGGACGGCACGAAAATAGCCTTTTCCGCGCGTCAGTCTGCGACCGATCCATTCCACGTCTATGTGGTCAGCGGCGGGACTTGCGCGATTCAGGCCGACATCGACAAGCCCGCCGTGGGTGACGACGGCTCGGTCATCCCGACCAACGGTGCGCTCGTGCACAATTTCGATCCGGCGTTCGCGCCCGATGGTCGCATCGTGTTCGCTTCGACACGCGGCAACATCATGAACACGAGCGCCTTCACGTACAGCGGGCCGCAACACACCCCCGCGGATCCGTCACGGCTGAACTCGAACCTGTACATCCTCGAAGGCAGCACGGTGCGCCAGCTCACGTTCTTGTTGAATCAAGAGCTTTCGCCGGCCTTCATGCGCGACGGTCGTTTGATCATGGTGACCGAGAAGCGAGCGCCCGGCTTCTATCAGCTCGCCGCTCGGCGCATGAACCTCGACGGCGGTGACTATCACCCGCTCTTCGGGCAACGAGACACCATCGGCTTCGACCAATTGACGGACGTGGTCGAGTTGACCGACAAGAACTTCGCCGCGATCTTGAGTGACGACAAAGCGGTGCATGGCGCCGGTACGCTCGCGATCATCAACCGCAGTGTCGGGGTCGATCAGCTCAGCACCAATCTGAGTGACTTTGCGCAACAGACCTCGGTCACGAGCACCGACCCCGTACCAGTGCAGATCCCAGTGACAGAGTGGCCAGATACGCCATTTTACCAACATTCCCTGCGTATTTTGGATCCAGCGGCGACCGGCGTCACTACCGGTCAAAACCAGGGCGCGTATCGCAGCCCGTCGCTTCTGCCGACGCAAAAGCTCCTAGTGAGCTACGCGGCGAACGTGGTGGCGCTCGATAATTTCTCGGGCAATTTCGATATCGTCGAGGTCGACCCCACGACGGGTGCGCGCACCCCACTGATCAGCGGCCCACAGGACGAGCTTTGGCCGGTGGCGGTAGCGCCGCGCTACAATCTGCAAATCTTCACCTCGCGGCTGGACGAGCCGAACGGCTCCACACAGATCGTGAACGACGCCGATCATCAGGGCAAATCACAGATCACGTTCCTGGACGCCCCGTTGCTCTCGAGCCTGCTCTTCCAGAACACCCGCACCGGTCGCGTGGTACCGACGAGTAACTTTGGTTTGTCGCTGTGGGAGGACTTCCCGCCCGAGCAGACCGCGACGAGCTTCGACGCTGCGGATCCGTCCCTCGTGTTCAGTGACGATTACGGCAAGGTCTACGTGCGGCGCGGGTTGCTCGGTGCTCCTTCAATCTACAGCGACAGCTCGTCGAGCGTGACCATCCGCGGCGGCATGCCACTCGTGCTTCAGGCTCGCGTCACGCTCGCGTCCGACGGCTCACCAACGAATCACTTCCAGCGCGAAGAGATGCAATTTTATCCCGGTGAGGTCGTGCGCCAGGGCTTCCAACGCAGCTTCTTCAATGGCTTGTGCGCGGGCTGCCACGGCTCCCTATCGGGCTACGACACCGATATTTCGCCGAATCCGGATATCCTCACGCAAGCGTCGCGCGTCGAGGCGTTCGATCACTCGAGCACTGATTTGACCGCGTCGCCATCGACGACCAGCGGGCCTGTTCCGCCCTAGGCCCGTCCCTCCCGAGCAAGTCGCGCGTCGCTATTCGATCGCGATCGTCTTATTCACGGTCACGCGGTCGCCCGAGAACGCAGGGACGTGCGCGTGGCGCATGGCATTCGCGATGCAGCCGCCGGTCGGCGTGCCCGCAAACGGTGGGCCCTGGATGTTCGCGCTGGTGACTCGACCCGAAGGCGCGAACGTGATGGTTAGAATTGCCGTGCCTGACGGATCACCGTCTTTGCGACACGAGGCGGCTTCCGCGGCCGCGGATTTGAGGGCGGCGATCGCAGCACCGCGATCGAACTCGGTGCCCGGCTCGGCGGGTTCCGGCTTCGGTGCTGGCACAGCCGGCTTTTCGGGCTCAGCTGCAACGACCGCGGGGGTCGCCTCTTCCTTGGGATGCTCCGCCTCGACGGCCTTGGCGCCCTCGGTGCTCTTTGCCGCCGTCGCGCTGCTCGCTGCGACGATGGCCGCCGTTGGCGACGTCGTTACGATGCTCGTTGCAGGCTTCGTTGCATTGCTCGCTGCTACGGCACTCGCGCTGGAGTCGGCGCTGGCCGCGGTCGGCAGCGTTGGCGGCGCGTTGCTGGTGGTAGACGTTTCGGCCAGGCTCGTCGGGTGTTCCGCGGGTTGCGCCTCGGGGTTCGTTCGATGCGCGCGCTCGCGCTCGCGCATGCCGACCACCAGCAGTATGCCGGCCGCAGCAGCGACCAGCACGAACCAGACCGCCGCGCTGGCACGCCTGTTTTTTGGCCCCGCCGCGTCCGGCCGGGTCGCAGGGGCGACGACGTATTTTCGCTCGCGCGTCTTGCCGTTCGAGCTCGGCGCTGGCGGCAGCTCGACGTCGACGGCCAAGTCTACGTGTGAAGGAGAGAGACTCGAGCTGACGGACTTCGACGCGCCGTTCGCGACGGGCAGCACCGCGCTCATGTCGAACAGCGGAACTGTTCCCGCATGCGGCGTCAGCTCGGTGGCTTCCACTTCGAGCAACTCCTCGACATCGGGAGCGGGGGGCGATGCGAGACCCATCACGTCGATCGTTGGCGCGCCCAAGATGCCGCCGGTGCCGGTGCTCAAATTGACCAAGAAATCATCCGGTGCCTTCTTGGGGCTCCTCGGCCTTTTTGGCGCGGCCTCGTGAGTGAGCGAATTGAGACTCGGAGCATCGGAAGAGCTCGGCGGAGGCTCTTCGATGTCGTCGATGAAATCTCCACTATTGCGCCGGGGTGGAGGAGGCTTCCGCGTTGCGTCGCCCTTCTTTTCTGCAGCATCCCAGATCGACAGCAAGGCATCCGCAGGCAAAGGCGTGACCGTTGCGTCGCCCTCTTTGCGCTTTGGGCGGGGCGGGGCGGGGCGGGCTCGGCGCGGCGCCTCTTGGCTCTGAAGCGTCACGGG
>DATHOI010000851.1:0-2555 GCA_035485095.1 Polyangiaceae bacterium
GTTGTTTTCTTCCGCTTTCGCGGAACGCCACGCATCGCCCGAAGGTCCCGCTGGCAGGCCCACCTCGGAATAACAGATAAGTTATATCGTGCTTTCCAACGCTGCGCTGGGGCCTCAGCTCTTGCGCGAACCCCGACGCGGTACGAGCACTCGCTCAGCGACCCGCTCGATCACGTAAGACCAGCGCTCGACTTCTGCTTCCTCCAGCAACAGGTAGAGACGCCAGGCGGCTGGGCTGACGCGCAGCTTGAGTCGATTTTGGCGACTCCGAATGCCCACCGCTTGCCGGAGGTGAAGCGAATCACGGGCGAGCACGCTCGCGATCAATCGCTCGACGTGCTCGGCATCCGCGGCGCCTGCACGCCGCTTGCGTGAGTCGAAGGTGCGCAGCGACAAAACCACCTGGAGCGGCTCATATGCAGCGACCGGCTCCGGCGATGGCGCTTGATTACTGAACATTTGAACAGTAATATTTCAATCGTTTGACGCCGTCAAGCCTGGCGTAACCAACTGCCTCTGCGCGCCGTTTTCGTGGAGCCAATCGCTCGCGAAAGAGACGGTCTTCGACAGCGCGCGCTCCGTGCCCGACTCGCGCTTGAATAGAACATATATGTTATGTTTCTCTCCGTCCCTGCTCGCGCCGTTCCCGGGTCAGCTCGAGACGTGAGCATGCATCCGCTAGATCTCCCGAGCATCACATGCTGGCGCAGTGGTACTTGCTCCAAAACGGCCAAATGAACGGTCCGTATGCGGACGACGTGATCATCGCTTGGATCGGCCAGGGCATGACCGATGTCATGGTTCGCCCATCGCGCGCTGATGAGAATTCCTCTTGGTTGCCGCTTTGGGCTCATCCCCCGTTTGCCGCTGCGCTCGTGCAGTTACAGGGTCGACGACAGACCGTCCCAGGGGCATTGAACAAACGGCAGATCTGGACATTGTTCGTTGGAGGCCTCCTGGCAGTCGGCGCGTTTGCTTGGTTCATGCTGGGCAAACCGCAATACGCAGCGGTCTCGAGTCCCCCGCTCGAACAGCCACGCGCGGACTCGGATATCGACGACGTGTGTCGGAACTTATCAGATAAGATCGTGGATCTGACCACGAGGGGCATCTTGGACAACGACGAGCTGAAAGCGCCGCCAGAGCATCCGCCGCACGTCAGCGCGATTCAGCTGCGGCGAACGCGCTCGGAATTCATGGCCCAATGCCTTCGCTTCGAACCGGAGATTCGCGCGTGCATGAAAGCGTCGAAGACACTCCTCGACTACGAACTGTGCACTCGAAGCGACGGCGAGATGGTTCGCGACAACTGAAGCAGGCAAAGCAGGGGCGAAGCATTTCGGCGCCAAGATGTCGAGATCGATGATCAGTCAAGGGGTGTTCCGTGGATCCTATCTTCTCCACCGTCGTGTTCGCCGTGGTTCTGTTGAGCTCGATTTGGCTGTATGTCGACGCGCGCGCGATCGGAGCACGTCGCGGTTTGTTGGAGGGGCTCGCAGACGCCAGACCGCTCGAGTGGTTTCTCGCCAGCTTGTGCCTTTGGATTTTCGTGTTCCCATTCTATCTGACGCTGCGAGCGCGGATTCGCGCAGCCGCGGAGCAAGCAACCTTCGGCCCAGCACGGCCGCAAAGCTCGTCTCCGCCTGATTTCGGACCCCCCGTCGCCACGCCGTACACTGCTCCGCCGGAACCAGCTTCGTGGCGTTCACCGCTTCCCGACACAATCGAAGTGAGAAGCTCCGCATTCTGCGCGGCGCCCGTCGCATCGGCGGCAGTCCCCGAATTGCTCGACGTGTTCGCGCTCTCCGGCACGCTCATCGCCGAAAAATATCGCGTCGATGCGGTCGTCGGCGAGGGTGGCTTCGGCGTCGTGTATCGCGGGTTTCACCGCGGTCTCTCGCTGCCGATCGCGATCAAGTGCTTGAAAATTCCCGCCGTCCTCGACGCTACGGGACGCGCGCAGCTCGAGCAAGCATTCGCCGCCGAGGCGAAGCTCCTGCATGACTTGTCACGTTCGAGCAGCGCGATCGTACAAGCGCTCGATATCGGGACCACACGCGCGCCTTCGGGCGAGTGGGTGCCGTACATGGTTTTGGAGTGGCTAGAGGGAGAAACATTGGCGACATTCTTGGCGCGACGGCGACAGAGCGCGAGCGTGCCGTTCAGCCTCGCGCGGGTGTTGTCACTGCTCGAACCGGCCGCCCTTGCGCTTGCCGAAGCGCACGACCGGCGCGTGGCGCACCGTGACCTGAAGCCAGACAACCTATTTCTGGCCGAGATCGGCCACAGCACGACGTTGAAGGTGCTCGACTTCGGCATCGCGAAGGTGATCGCCGAAACGACGTCGCTGACGGCCGCTCTGCGCGCGACGGGAGGCTCGTTGCGCGCCTTCACGCCTCAATACGCAGCTCCCGAACAATTCGATCAGCGCTACGGAGCGACGGGACCTTGGACCGACGTGTTCGCGTTCGGACTCATTCTGACCGAGCTCCTCAGCGGTCGCGCCGCGTTGACCGGAAACGACACCATTCAACTCATGGTCGCCGCGGCCAATC
>DATHOI010000852.1:0-5047 GCA_035485095.1 Polyangiaceae bacterium
ACCGCTCAGCGGACACTTTGGAGCACACCAGCGCCGAGCTCGACGTGCTCTCGCAACGCGCGTTCCACGCCGAGCGCGCACGCTCGGGCAAGCTCAAAGAGGCGTCCGAATCTCTGCGCCAGGCCTTGCGCAAGCTCGGTCAAATGGGCGACTTCATTTCACAGATCCGAGACACGCTGCTCGGCCTCGGGCGCATCGCGGGCTTCGTGACCGAGACGGGGGACGCCGTGCTAGCCGCCCCCGACGTGCCGCGGCTCAAGGCCGTGCGCGCCGACATCAGCTCGCTCAACGACTACCAGTCGCACCTGTCTGGCAAAGTGCAATTTTTACTCGATGCCACGCTCGGGTTCATCAATATCGAGCAAAACGACATCGTCAAGATCCTCACCATCGTGTCGGTGGTTGGCGTGCCACCGGTGTTGATAGCCGGGATCTACGGCATGAACTTCAAGCACATCCCGGAGTTCGATTGGAGCTTGGGCTACCCGTACGCGCTCGCCCTGATGGTAGTGACCGGGCTCGCCCCGTTGGCCTGGTTCAAGTGGCGCGGCTGGATGTGAGCCGGCGGCCGCACTGAGCGGGCTCGCCCCGCTTGCGACAGTTTGCCACGTGTAGCGCACCGATCGGAGTGACACCGTACCCGAGAAGTGCCTGAAAGTGCGCTCACCGGTGCGCGGAGCGAGGCGGCATACACCGTGCATTCGTTCGTTGCGGAGCAAGTCGGCTCCGGATTTCTTTTCGCCGATGTCGCCGCCTAACCTTCCCGCTCGACCCGCGCCGCCGGGCCGCCGCGAGTCCACGCCGGAGCTAGAAGTGAGTTATGACACTGGCCCGCAAGGGCTCTCGCCGACGCGGCACATACAACCGTCGACACTGAAACTCGATGATCTGGAAGCCTTGGCCAGTAGTCAGAGTATCGAGGAAGTCGAGCTCGAAAGCCTGCAGGTGAGCGAGTCCGAATTACTCGGCGAAGGGGCTGACGGTCACGCGGAAAATGCCGAGCCGGTAGCACCAGCTGCGCCTCGGGCCAAGCCAGGCGCGGTCCCGTTGCATGACACGAAGCCAACGGCAGCGCCCGGTCCACCCGTTGCGGGGGACATCATCGGCGGCATGTATCGCGTCGAAGGCGAGCTCGGTAGTGGCGCGATGGGCGTGGTTCTGTTGGCCGTGGATCAGCGGCTGAACCGCAAGGTCGCCATCAAGGTGATTCAATCCTCGCTGTTTGCCGCGCACTTCCGAGACCGCTTCGAGCAGGAAGCGCGCGCGATGGCGGAGGTGAACCACCCCAATGTCTTGGTGATCCACGCCTACGGCGAGCATGATTCGGCGCCGTATTTCGTGACCGAGTTCGTGGCTGGTACCACGCTCGACCGCGTGATCGCAGAATGCCAACACGCGATCGACGTCGAGCTCGCGCTCCGCATCCTAGATGAAATCTGCGCTGGTGTGGCGGCGCTGCACGCCGCTGGCATCGTGCATCGTGACTTGAAGCCGGCCAATATCTTGCTCGACAGCAAATTCAGTGTGCGTGTCGCGGATCTCGGGTTGGCCCAAAAATTCGTCACGGCCAAGGCAGTGAAGGAGCTGGTGGGGACGCTCGGGTACATCGCGCCGGAGCTGGCGCTCGAGACAGACACGCGCATCGCCGCGAACCCGTGCAGTGACGTGTATTCACTCGGCTGCATCGCTTACGAGTTGCTCACCGGCCGTCCGCCCTTCGAGTCACACACTGACGAGGGGCTGATTGCATTGCATGCGTCGGCCAAGGTGATCAAGCCGAGCTTCGTGCGCGGTGATTTGCCGAATGCGCTCGACGCCGTGCTGCTGCGAGCTCTGGCCAAGGACCCCGCGCTTCGCACGCCCACGGTTGAACAACTGCGCAAGGAGCTGCAAGAGGCTCGCGCCAAGAGCGCCGAGCCCACCCGTATCCTGATCGCCGAGGACGAGGACGATTTTCGCACCTTGCTCGAGCTCAAGCTGCGCGCTGAGTTTCCAGACGCAGACGTTGAAGCCGTCGCGGACGGACAAGCCGCGCTCGATGCTTTCGATCGGAAGGCGGCATCGGTCGTGATTCTGGATCTTCAGATGCCCGTGCTCGATGGCATTGCGGTCACCGTGCTGTTGCGTTCGCGGCCAGCCTCGGTGCTAGTCCCGATCTTGGTTTTGACGGCTTCTGGTGGTCCAAACGAGTGGAAGCTGCTGTCGTCGTTGGGTGCGGATCGCCTGCTCGTGAAGCCGGTCGATCTCGACGACGTGGTTGCCATCGTGCGCCGCACCGTCAAGGAGAAGGCGCGGCACTGAGCCGCAGCGTCGCGTCGCGTCGTTACAACGGCTGACTCGGCATCGATTGCCGTAGCCGCGGCGGCCGGCTGAGCCGGCGGGCTTCGCTTCTTTCGAGCCATGCGTCGACACTGATTGGCCCGGCGCCGTTGAAGGCGAAGAAGACGCTCACCAAGAGCAACACGAGTGGATACTCGTAGCCACCGTCCTTGGCGAATAGCCCGTGCCCCCAGTGCACGGTCAAGATCGCGACTACCATGGTGCACGCGGGTCCGAGCGCGGCAACGCGTGTCAGTAAGCCAGCGAGCAAGCCGAGCCCGCCCATGAATTCGCCGCAGACGGCCAAATACACCAAGATCAGCGGCGCCGGCAGTCCCAGGTGCCCGAAGCTCTGCGCTGTGCCCGACATGTCCGACAGCTTGGCCCACCCGTGCGCGGCCATGATGCCGCCCACGCCGACGCGCAAGACGCACAGCGCAGCGACGTTGGCTTGCGCGAGAAAGCGATCGAAGCGGCTAGGTTCCGTCATGATGCACCTCACGCGGCATGCGGGTTCTTCGCGGGCGCGTCGGACCAAAGCGCCGGTTCGCGCCACATGAACGGTTTGGGTGCGGGTTGGGCGCTCGCCCCGCGCGCCAGCGGCGAGCTGGCGAAATGCGCCAGCAATTGCGAGATATCGTCGTACACGTCAGAGGCGTCGAGCAGCGCGGAATCCGGCCAGCCGCCACTGCGTAGCGCGACACTCGGCACATGCGCCGCGTGAGCCGCCGCTAGATCGTACGGTGAGGAGGCAATGAAGAGCGCCTGCTCCGGACGGAGCCCCGCGCGATCGAGCGCGGTTCGGACTACGTCCGCTGCCGGCTTGGTTTGCGGCGCGTCCTCCTTGCACACGACATGATCGAAGTCGGTGAGCAAGCGAGCATGACCGAGTAATGCCATGGCTTCCGAGCGTGAGGCGGAGGTCGCGATCAGGACATCGGCCCCGTCCTCCTGCAAACGCGAGATCAGCTCGTGCGCGCGAGGCATTGCGGCCAATTTCGGCAGGTAGTGTGAGCGCAGCAGCAACTCGCGGATCGTCAGCATGCGGCGCGCTCGCGGCGATGCCTCGGAAATGCCGCACAGCTCGCGCAATAGGCGATCTTGTCCCATGCCGATGCGCGCTCGGACTTGCCCGAACTTCACCTCATAGCCGAAGTCCTGTAACACCCGCAGCCAGCTCTGAGCTTGAGCGTTGGCGCTGTCGAGCAGCGTGCCGTCGATGTCCATCAGGACCGCGTGAGTGTGGTTCATGTCACGGATCGATGCAGCGCGCATGCCAAGGTCAGCGCGCGGGCGGCTCGACCTTGAGTCGATTCGTCACTTCCAGCACTCCGCTGATACGAGCAGCGATGCCCGCCATTTGCGCGCGCTGAGCCTCGTCCGCGACGGTGCCGAAGAGTGTGGCGCTGCGGTTGCGGACGACGACGCTCACCTGAGTCGCATCCAGCTCACGGGTCGCCCGAATTTGTTCCCAAATTCGGGCTTGAAGGACTACGTCATGGCTGCTCGGATTCATGGCGCGCGTGCGAGCGCTCAACAGAGGAAGCTCGAGCGTGAGCTCTTCGTCCTCCGTGGGGTCTGGCATGCGACGGAAAAGAGCAAGCCGCGTGCCGGGCAGCGTAACGGACGGAAAAACGGCGGTGCCGTCGACTCGGACTATTCGTCTTCGCCAGTGTCTGCGGATTCGCCGAGGCGTTGCGCCAGGAGCTTACGTGCCTCAGCGGCGAGTCGATTGTGCTGCTGACGCGCTCCCTCGAAGAAATCGACGAGCTCGTCGTCTCCAGCGTCTTCGGCGTCCGCGATATATTGCGTGCAGGCGTCCGCTGCCTTGAGCGAGTGATAGAGCACACTCACGAGATCGTAATTCTCGTCGCTTTCTGCGGTGCCAGTTTCACTGCTCGTCGGGCGAAGCGGACTACGGCGGTCGGGCTCAGTGGTCATTGGCATGGTGGCTCCTAACTTCCGCTACCAGGCGCGGAGGCGAGCGGCGCTCGCCGGATCTGCATACTCGGTGCCAGCTCTGCACGCGACCAGATTCGCTCACATGGACCGCGCGGCCGCTGTGCCGTGTCGAATTGCCACAGCGAGGCTCTCCGCCCGGAAACCCCATAGTCCGCACGGCGTCCTCCGGATGCGCACTGCTTTCGTGCGCTACGCAGACGGCTGGTCGTTTGGCATTCGCCTTGCTCTGCATGTCTCGTGTCGAAAACGACGGACACACGAAAGACACACGAAGGAGAAACGAGTGACCCATCAACCTGCCGTGAGCGTCCACGAAACGCCCATCCCGGAGAGCCGAACTCAGAGCACGGAAGAGCGCGATACTCTGAACGACACTCCTGAACTGCGCTTCTTACGCGATGAGGTCGAGGCCTTGCTCGGTTCGGCCAGCGCGCGGCGCGCCGTTCAGGTAGCCAGCATCAACGCTGCGCCGCCGCTGTCGTCGTCCTTCGACGATTCCATGTTCGAGCGCGACACGGAGCCGAGTGTCGATGTCCAGCTGCTCCGCGAAGCCGTGCGCGCGGCCGGTAAATGACATGGACCCGAACCTGAAGGCCGCTCGTTCGGTTCAGGACACGCTGCCGCTCGAGTCGAGTGTGCACGAGCACGGCGTCGCCGGTTACACCGACAGCGCCGTGGGTGGCTTCGGTGAAGGCTACACGCTCCAAGTGGCACACGGTGGTGAGGGAGAAGCCCCTGGCTCTCTTTCGGACAGCGAGGGCGACGC
>DATHOI010000853.1:0-4081 GCA_035485095.1 Polyangiaceae bacterium
GCCCACTCTCGCCACTTCGTGAGCTGCTCTTGCTTGGGCAAGACGAAGATGGCTTTCTTCTGTTCTTCGCCCTGCTCTATCGTCAGCTTCTCGGCTTCTTGATGGCCACTCAGGACAGCGTAAGCTCCGACGCCCGCGCCGCCGACCCCGAGCAGAATCAAAATGACCGCGACCGGGCCCAAGCGACCCTTCTTGAAATTGCCGTCGCCCGAATCGAACCCTGCTGGAATGCCACCACCGCTGGGCATCGAAGGTCCGTCGTCATCGGGCGGCCACTTGGCGAGATTCACCACCGGCAACGGCGGGCGGTTGGGAGCCGGGGACATCTTCGGCAAATTCGAATCGAGCATGGATCCTCCCGCAAGATGCGGTGCTAGTGAGCGCGCACGACCCGGGGCACGATCGGGGCATTTCTCGCTCGCCGCGAACTTAGCCCAAGCGGAAAAAAGGGGGGAGAGTTCCCGTCATCGTTCGCGCGAAGACGTTTCGGATTTCACTGGAAACTTCTCCTTGGGCTTTGATTTGAGTCGCGCGAGGTCCCGATTTCAATGAATGAAGCCCCGACACGACAGACGCATACCTCGTGGCACCGGCCAGTAGCCATCACGGTCGCAACCACGTTGCTCGTCGCCTTGCTGTCGAGGCTACCCGACAGCATCTCAGCAACTGCCGTGGGGTTCGGCTTTCTGGCCGCTACGTATTGGCTCGTGTGGCGCGGCGACGACAGCAAACGCATCGCTCGCTATGGCTTGTCGTTCGCTGGCCTGTTCGACCCGGAGCCGCTGTCGTTCTCGCGAATCCTACGCGACGCAGCAGCGGCGACAGGCTGGGCGCTGGGCGCAGCAGCTGTCTTTTTGCCGCCGTTTTGCTTCGGCTTCGTTTGGTGGTGGCACATCCGAGTGCCGTTTCACGGCGCGCGCCTCAACGCAGTCGGCAATGACTTTTTGGGACAGCTCTTGGTCATCGCGCTGCCCGAAGAAGCCTTCTACCGCGGCTACCTCCAGTCATCGCTCGACGAAGTCTGGCGGCCTCGCTGGCGCGTGCTCGGTGCAGAGGTCGGAGCGGGGCTCTTGGTCTCGAGCGCACTCTTTGCCGCCGGGCACCTGTGCACCGAATTCAATGCCGGCAGACTGGCTGTCTTCTTCCCTGCGCTGGTCTTTGGCTGGCTGCGCTCGCGCACGCGCGGCGTTGGGGCAGGCATCGTATTCCATGCTTTGTGTAACCTCTTTGCTTCGTATCTCGGCCAGAGTTACGGTTTTGCGCGGTGACGCCCTCGTACCTTCTGGACCGGCTCGTTGAGCTCGCGCTGACCGAGGATTTGGCAGGAGGCGACCTCACGAGCGAAGCCACCGTCGGCCCCGCAGATCGAGCCATCGCGCGCGCCGTTGCGCACGCGCCGCTCGTGGTGTGCGGCGGAGACGTATTCGCGCGCGTCTTTTATCGCGTCGACCCCGGCGTGCGCGTCGAGCGCTGCTTGGACGACGGCGTCAGCGCCAAACCCGGCGACGTGCTGTGGATCGCGGAAGGCGCGACGCGCTCTCTACTGATGGCGGAGCGCACTGCGCTCAATTTCGCACAGCGCATGAGTGGCACGGCCACGCTCACGCGACGCTTCGTGGATGCGCTACCCGAAGGCGCACTGACGCGCATCGTCGATACCCGAAAGACTACGCCCGGCATGCGCTTCTTGGAGCGCTACGCGGTGCGCACCGGCGGCGGCCACAACCACCGCGACAACCTGGGCTCGGCGGTGCTGATCAAGGACAACCACATCGTGGCCGCGGGCGGCGTGCGCGAGGCCGTCGAGCGCGCCTACAAGCACGCGCCACATTCGAGCCGGATCGAGATCGAGGTCGAATCCTTGGAGATGCTCGATGAAGCGTTGGACGCAGGCGCAGACGTCGTCATGCTAGACAACTTCAAGGAAAGTGAGATCGCCGTGGCCGTCGAGCACGCGCACGGGCGCGCGCTGATCGAAGTATCGGGCGGAATCACGCTGGAGCGCATTCCAAAGCTAGCGCAGGCCGGTGTCGACATCGTGAGTGTCGGTGCCCTCACGCACTCCGCTCCCGCAGCCAACATCGGGCTCGACATCGAGAAGATCTGATGGGCTTCGATGTCGGTCGTTTTCGTGCCGAATCTCGCGAAAGAAAGCCCGAGCTCGGCCGTCCGCTGATGTACCAACCCGTCACGGGCTCCACGAACGACGACGCGCTACTCGCCGCGCGGTCCGGCGCGCCACACGGCTCGGTATTTCTCGCCGACGAGCAGCGAGCTGGCCGGGGCCGACGCGGTCACACTTGGCTCGCCGCGCCGGGCGAGAGCTTGCTCTTCTCGGTGCTGCTCAGACCCAAGCTCGAGCTGAGCCAGACGAGCGCGCTCACGCTCGCGATCGGGCTCGCGCTGCGCGACGCGATCGCGCCGCTCATCGCCGCAGTGCCCGAGCTCAAGTGGCCCAATGATCTACTGGTCAACCAAAAGAAACTCGCTGGCGTGCTCGTCGAGTCTCAGCTCCAAGGCGACCAACTGCAAGCCGTGATCGTTGGCGTGGGGCTCAACGTCGCAACGCGTGAGTTCACCGAAGAGATAGCGGCGACCGCAACGTCTCTGGCGTTGCTCGGAGCGGCGCATCTCGAGCGTGAACGGCTGTTGTTCGAGTTGCTCGAGGCAATTGCCGCGCGCGTGAGCGCCTACCAAACCGCGGGCATTTCCGGGATTTTGGCCGAGCTCAACGCAGTGGATGCGTTGCATGGCAAGCGCGTGCGCGTGGAAGGCACGACCGGCGTGGGTCGCGGGCTAGACGACCAAGGTCGCCTGCTCGTCGAGGACGAGCAGAAGAAGATCCACGCCGTGCTGTCGGGCACGGTCGAGCTGCTCTGAGCGGCCTCTATTTCAAAGTCACCGCGACGCGATCGATCAGCGAGTTGAGCGCAGGCAAGTAGCCGTAGCTGGCATTGCTCGTCGGCGCAGTCACCTTGGGACAGATGGACGCGGGCGCTGCGCGGTCTCCAAGAGCTTGCGCGACGACCAGCTCACGGGTGCCGGGGTAGGCCTTAGCATAGTACTGCGTCGTACCTGCCGGACCACCGCCTGGTGGCTGGCAGATCGGCGTATTCGAGAGGGTGACGGCCGACGCGTCGCCGCTCCCCGTGGCGGCGCAATCGCAGGTCGAGTCGCCGTTTGCGCACACCTTCGGCGGCACCAGAGGGAACGTGCAGGCGTACTGCAGATCGGCGAGATCCGGCACGTTTTGCTCGTGACCGTTGCTCGGATTTGCTAGCGGGTTCATCGAAGTGGCCGGCACGATTGGCGCGTTCGTCACCGGGCTCAGCCCCGAACGCTCGGCGATCGACTCGATCATCAACGGATCACTGGGCGCGACGTTGTCCGCGGCATCACCGACGAGGACGGGCCAGCGCCCCTCGCCGCTGAGCGCCGCGGCATCGAGATACGACAGATTCGCGGAGGTCAGACTGTCGGCGATAGCCAGGTCTTGCCACGGCGCACCGACGATCACCGACACGCTGATCAAGCTCGCGGAACGCGGACCTTTGCCGTCACGCGCGGCAAACAGCGGATTGTCCACGAGTGAGCCCTCGAGGTTGTAGACTTGGGGATTGGTCAACCCGACCTCGTAACGCTGAACCGGGTTCAGCAGATCGAAGCCAAACCGGCTCTTCTGATCGAAGCAACGCAAGTTTAACGCGTCATGCGCGGTATCCCAAGTGTTGTAACTCCCCGCCGGTGCGCCTTGGCAAACCGGATCGGCGGACAACGCAAGACAGCCCGTCGGAGGAATGGTTTCATTTTGCGCGCATGACCGACAACACGGATCATTCGGGTTCGTCGCGCATGCGGCGGTCGCTTTCGGCATCGGCGAGCTGGAACCGACGAACCAACCCACGCCGTTATCGACGATCGAACAATCGTTCTCGTCACTCATGATCACGATCGCGACGGACGAATCGGGCCTGAGAAATGCCTCGCGCTGCGCGAGAAGATCTTGATTGACGCCGGACGGCGTCGAAATGTTGTTCACTTTCTGGACCGACACCGGTGGTTCCGGATCGATCAAGAAGCG
>DATHOI010000854.1:0-2401 GCA_035485095.1 Polyangiaceae bacterium
TGAGCGCGTGCATCATCAGCCACGCGCACCTCGATCACATTCGAGACTTGGCGACGATCGCAGATAATCGCTGCCAAGCCGATTGCGAGCCGTTGATCGTAGCGGCGACGAAAGAGACGCTCGCGGTATTGAAGAAGCACTTCTTCAATAACCTGATTTGGCCGGATTTTTCGGTCATTCCCAACAAGGCCAAGCCAACGATTCAGTACCTAGAGCTAAAGCCGGAGCGGCGTGTCGAAGTCGCGGGGTATGGGGTGCGCAGCGTGATGGTGAACCACACCATCGAATCGGCGGGCTTCATCGTCGAGGGTAAGGACGCAACCATCGCTTACAGCGGCGACACCGGGCCCACGGACAGGTTTTGGGAGCTCTTGAACGCGGAAAAAAACCTGAAAGCGCTGCTGATGGAAGTCAGCTTTCCGAATCGCGAGCAGAAGCTGGCGACGGTCAGCGGTCACCACACGCCACGCACGTTGATCAAAGATCTAAAAAAATACGCGAAGCCGCAGGATTTGCCGACCTTGCTGTACCACATCAAACCCGTATTTCAGGGCGAGGTGGAGCAAGAGATCGCCCGTCTTAAGGGCGTAAATTTGACGGTGACGGCGCTCGGCGACCAGTTCGTGCTGTGAGGCGCTGGCGGCAAGTGCCCGCGGCAGCTCAAAACGCGCACGAGTACTGTACGCCGTTGCTGCCGCAGCCGGCGTCGCACTTCAAGACCGTAGCCATGCCGTTCGAACAATTGACAGCGAAATCCGGGTCGAATTCGGTGCCGACCTTCATGCAATAACTGTCGGTCTCTCCAGCGTTGCAGTAGCTCGAGGTTGGCCCGACGGCGGCCTGGTACGCGGAGGAGCACGGCGTATCCGTGAAGAACATGGTGTCGTCACAGGTGCCCATCGGACAGCCGGTGCCGAAGCACAGTGCGACCGTGCCGACGGGGTAACTCGGGGTGCCAGCGGGCGCGCTTCCAGCAGCGCCAGCGGAGCCGGCTAACGAGGTCGAACCGCCAGCACCACCGAGTCCGGCCGCGGCGCCGCCAGCGCCGACGGGGGTAAAGCCAGCGCCGCCGGTGCCGCCAGCGCCAGCGCCGCTGGCGCTCGTGATCGTCGAGCCGTCGCTATCGGACGCGCCACCGCAGCCCGCTGTACCGAGCACCACCAAGCCGATCGCGATCACGGCGTTCTTCATGTCGTTCCTCCCATTTGAATCCCGAGCACAGCCACCGGACCAGCTACGCACCGGCGCACGGAAAGCTTCCTGCAAAGTGGAGACTCAGAGCCCAGCCAGCCATAAGTCGGTTCTGCGACCCCCCTCGTTCCGGTCTCCGATTTGGTTTACATAATGTATCTTATGCGAACTAATATTACCCAAGAACCGGGGGATTATCCGAGCTTTTGATGGTCCCTGATTCGCACAGACGCTTGCGTCGGGCTCGCACCGCCGTGAGCGCACTCGGCAGCGGAAGCGAACGGCAGCGCGACGCCCTTTTGATCAGCCGAGCTGGCTGAAAGCAGTAACGCCGACCAAGGACCGCGACGGACGCTGGCGCGTCTCGGGCTACTTCATTAGGTGATGGGAGAGTCAGCTCGGCGGCGCGACGGTCAGGCTCACGAACGTGCCGCCGTTGGTCATCACGAACGCCCGCGAGCCGTATGCGGACGGCGTCATGCTGGCACCATCCGAGACGTGAATGCCGTCGATGAGCTCGCCACCCAGCGGCGAAACCAAGAAGATGCCGAGCTTGCTCGCGGTCATCAGCAGCGCGCCGTTGATCGGCACCGGAGCCGAGACGCCGCCCGAAGGCACGGACCGCCGCCAGAGCTCGCGCCCATTTTCAGGATCGAGCCCCCACAAGCCGCTCGTGCCGCTCGAGGCGATCAAAATGCTGCGTTCCGGCTCCGCCGGTCCGCCGTCGCGCCGCGCATGCGCCGGCTCTCGCCAGAGCGTGAGCTCACTCACCCCCGAGACGGCCGTGTTGGACCAGACTTGTACGCCGCTCTCTGCGTCCAAGGCGAACACACCGCCCGCGTAGTTGGCGACATACACGACGGGTCCGGTGGACAGCGTGTTCGGCACGGGCGTCGTGTCGACGTCGAGCTGCTGCGGCACCTCGCCCAAAGTCTGCTCGGCCTCCGCGGCTAAATCGACGGGCTGCCAACGCTCGGCGCCGGTGGCCGCGTCGTACGCCATGACGTTGCCGTCGCTGAAGCCCGTGTACACCTTGCCGCGGTACACGAGTGGCCCTGCGTAGCCCGCCACTTCCATCCCGGCGGCGGGCGTTCGGTGCTGGTACCAGCGCAGCTTGCCGGTCGCTGGCTCGATCGCCAAGAGCGTGTCGTTCGCGTTCATGGCGTACAGCACGCCGTTCGAGAGCACGGGCCGACGCGACACCTCGGCG
>DATHOI010000855.1:0-3480 GCA_035485095.1 Polyangiaceae bacterium
AAGGCGGGCGGCAAGGTCAAGGGCGACCAACACATCCGTATCGTGGACGAGAACGTGAGCAAGGTGCCGTTCACGCTGCTCACCGCGATGGGCGGCAACCTGACGACCTATGGCCTGGCAGAAGCGCAGGTCACGAGCGGCGTGTCCGACCTCTTGGTCTGATGGGTCGTTCGAGCAGTAGCGCGATGAGACGAAACGGCGCATTGGCTGCGGCTTTCGTGTTGGCCCTCGCCGGCGGCGCGGGTTGTGGCGATGGCGCACCGAATAGCAACATGCCCGCTGGCACTAGCGGCACCTCGGCTGGCGCTGGCAACGGCAACCCAGGCTCTGGGGCGGCCAGCAGCAGCGGCGGCAACAGTGCCGGCGGGGGCACAGGCGCGGGAGCTAGCAGCGCGGTCAGCAACGGCGGCACGAGCGCGGGCGGGACTATGGGCGCCTCGGGCGGCACCGGCGGTGGCGTCATGGGCACTGCGAACGCGCCGGGCATCACGTTCACCGAATACGCCATTCCTACGAACACGGGCGCAGTGGCAAGCAACCCGGGTGCCATCACGGCCGGGCCGGACGGCAACCTCTGGTTCAATCATCAGAGCACGGCACCAAACGCGATCCAGAGCGTGAGCCCATCGGGCACGTTCAGCGCGGTGTACAAGACTTCCACGACCAACACCGGCCCCATCGGCGTGAGCGGCGGCCCGGACGGCAATGTCTGGTACACGAAGCAGGGCGGCATTGGTCGCGTCACGCCGTCCGGCACCATTAACGAGTACGGCGTGCCCAACGGCGGCGACTCCGGCGGCATCGTGAACGGCCCCGACGGCAACTTGTGGTTCACCGAGCCGATGAACAACAAGATCGGTCGCGTTTCGCCTTCGGCTCAATTCAAGGACTTTGCGATTCCGACCAGCGCGAGTGGCCCGTACGCCATCGCGCTGGGTCCGGATGGCAATCTGTGGTTCACCGAAGCCGCGGCGGCGGCCAACAAGATCGGCCGCATCACGCCTTCCGGCACGTTCTCCGAGTATCCGATCGCGACGCCCGCCAGCAATTCGCAGGGCATCACGGCCGGGCCAGACGGTAACTTGTGGTTCACCGAACTCGACGGCCACAAGCTCGGTCGCGTCACCCCCGCGGGTGTGATCACCGAATATCCCATCCCGAGCTCGGCGAGCCCAGGCAGCATCGCCACGGGCAAAGATGGCAACCTGTGGTTCACCGAGGCAGGCAGCGCCAACTCGATCGGCCGAGCTACGCCGATGGGTAGCGTCGCTGAGTACGTGATTCCGACAGCGGTCAGTGACCCTTCCGGAATCACCGCGGGTCCCGACGGCAACATCTGGTTCACCGAACTGTCCGCCAACAAGATCGGCCGGATCAGCGATCTCACGGGCGGCGGCAGCGTGAAAGCGTCGAGTGGTGGCGGCGGTGGTCCGCTGACCGACGGCAAGACGTGCACGACCGACAGTGACTGCGTGGACAGCGGCATGGCTTGCGGCGGTGACGTGTGCAGCTGGAAAGTGACACCGCACGTGTGCGTGCTCGCGGTGACCGGCGACCCCGGCTGGTGCACCGACGACTCGAAATGCTGGTGCGCCGCAGAAGGCGCGAAATGCAATGCGAGCAGCCACGCCTGCTCGTTCACCGGGTACGACGGCACCCCGGACGCCGGCTAGCCGTAAGCACGCCGAGCGCAGCGAGACGCGGGTCTGGTCGGACGCGAGGGGGGCCACGGAAATCCGGAACGCATTTCCAAGCCGAGGTACTAGGCTGAGCACGTGCCGAAGCGCGCGCTCGTGTTGAAGCTGGTCAAGGCCGCGTTTTGCGTGTGGTTCTGCGCCCCAGCCGTGAGCTTGCTGTACGTGCTCGAGCACATGAATCGGCACTTCATCGTCGCCTACGACTACCGAGTGTTCGCGCTGGCCATCGCCGATACCGGCGCATGGGCGTTCATTTTCTTGTTCGTCACGCTGGCTTGTACGCCGATCCAGCGCATCACCGGCTGGCGTTTTCCAGTCGAGCTGCGCCGAACGCTCGGCCTGTTCGCGTTCTTCTACGCGCTCTTGCATTTACTGGCCTACTTCGTGATCGGGCAGAAGCTGCGCCTCGACTACACGTGGGCGGACGCGCTGCTTCGCAAGTCTCGCCTGCCGGGCTGGGCCGCAGTGCTGCTGCTGGTTCCACTTGCCGCGACCTCGACGGACGGAATGATTCGTCGCGTTGGCGCGAAACGTTGGAAGAACCTGCATCGGCTGGTGTATTTGGCGGCCGCGTCCGCCGTCGTGCACGTGGCTTGGACCGACGTGGACAACCACCGGGACTTTCACCGCACGCAAAACGTCGCGTGGCCGTTCGTGATCCTGATGGCTCTGCGGCTCTTACCGCTCAGCTCGTGGCGACAGAAGCTACGAACGTCAATAGCCACTCGAGCTTCCCCCGACCGTTGAGTGGGGACTCGAGGTGCCGGCGTGACCCGGTCGCCCAGTCATCGACGCGGAAGCCCGCGCGCGCTGCGAGCTCGAAAATTTCCTCACGCGAAAAACGGCGCGAGAGCGGCATGTCGGCTGGGTAGAGCAATGGGCCGCTGTTGATCCAGCGCCCTGTGGGCTTCAAGAGCCGCTTCAGACGTTCGAAGAACGCCAACAAGTCCCCCGGCACTTGGTCGATGAACCAAGGCGTGACCACCGTGTCGAACACGTGGTCTGCAAACGGGGGCGCGAACGCATTGGCCAGAAAGAAGTGGAACTCGTTGTCGCCGAGCGGGCCCGCCGGCGCGCGTAGCAGCCAGGAGCGTGCTACCTGCGAGAGCTCTTGCACGTTTGCCGTCGACTCGGTGAGCTGCACCGGATGCCCGCGGACCACTGCCTCCGCGATCACGAGCAAGAAGGGATCGATGTCGAGCACGGCCGTCTCACTGGCGTTCAGTTGGCGATGCAAATCATAAGCGAGCCGACACGCGCCCGCGCCGAGCACCAACGTGCGGCCGATGTCTCGCTCGTCCAAAACTCCGCGAATCGCCGCGAGCGCTTGCTCGTTTTCGCTGTTGTCGGCGGCCTCCCAGCCCCAATCGCGATACAAGAACTGAATGTACTCCACGACGCCGCGCGGCAGGCCGACGCCGTCTCCGGTGAGTGGGCCACCGAGCGCTGGACCAAGCTGATCGGTGATGTCTCGCACCTGATCGCCGAGGGCGCGCGAGAGCGCGCGCAGCCGCGTCTCGCTACTAGCGCTCAGACCAGGGCTCTCGAGCTCGGTTTCGATCGCGCGGCGGGTGTGCTCGCTCTGCTCGCTCAGTGCGGCGAGTTGCTGGCGCCACAAGCTCAAATGATCAGCGGCTCGGGGCAGCAGAATCGGAATCCGCCCGGCGCGAGCGTACAGTTGGCCGCAGCGAGCGCACTCGAGCCGCTCCGCGGTCGGGTCGAGCGCCGCAGCACAGCGCACGCAGGTCACGTCGTCCCGCAAGCTTCCGGCGTCCTGCGGCAT
>DATHOI010000856.1:0-4016 GCA_035485095.1 Polyangiaceae bacterium
GCCCGGAATCCTGGAATGCGTGGGTACGTGTCCCGGCAATCGACCCGCGTGCGACACCACGACGGGCATGTGCGTGGAATGCCTCTCGGATACCGACTGCGTGGGTACGGGCAAGCCGGGTTGCCTGGTCAGCACGCACAAATGTGAGGACTGCAGCAAGACCTCGCAATGTCCCGCCGGCAAGACGTGCGACGTGACGAAGGGTCAGTGTCAGTGAACGGGTACGGGCAGAAGGGCGCCGTACTGGCGCTGCTATCAGCCTTTTGGCTGGCTTCTGCCTGTGGCTCGACCAGCAGCGGATCGGGGCTATTTGCAGGGCCGGGGCTCGCTTGCGCGAGCTCCGCCGACTGCACTGCGGGTGCCCCGATCTGCAGCCCGACGGGCGTGTGCGTGGAGTGCGTCGCGACCAACAATTGCACCGGTGGCGACGTCTGCGACACGGTGAGCGGTCAGTGTACGAAGAGCTGCACGACCGCCGCCGATTGCTCGTCCAATGACGTCTGCGCCGCTCGTGGCGTGTGCGTCCAATGCGCGGCGAACGCCGATTGCGCGACACGTGACGGTCAAATCTGCAATACCGTTCTCGGCGAATGCGTGGGTTGTCGTTCGGACGCCGACTGCGGCGGGACGCAGCGTTTTTGTGACGCTGCGAGCGCCGAGTGCATCACCTGTCGTGTCACGTCCGACTGCGCGCCCACTCAGACTTGTCAGGATGGCGATTGCGTCGCGCACTGCGCGAGCAACGCCGATTGTAGTCCGGGCACACCGGAGTGTCTGACGGCTTCTGGCGCGTGCGTGGAGTGCGTGAGTGACGCCGACTGCAGCGCGGACAAACCGGGCTGCGTAGTCTCTGAACATCGCTGTCGCGACTGTTCGTCGGATGCCCAATGCCAGGATGGAAAGCTATGCGACGTGACGAAAGGACAGTGCCAATGAGCCGGAAAATGAGGCCTGGAACCGGGCGAGCCTTGCTGCCTGCCGGAGCGCTGCTCCTGACACTGGGTTTGTTTCAAGCCTGTGGGAGCAGTGGAGGCGCAGTGGGCGCCGGTACGGATGGCGGCCTCGGCGACGGTGGCTCTTTGAGCCTCCCTGGTTCGGGAGGCTCTGCGGGCACGCTCGGCGTCGGTGTTGCCGGTGCCGGCACCGTCGCGACGGGTGGCACCACCGCGAGTGGCGGTGGCGCGACCGCTGCAGGCGGAGCGTGCGCGGGCCCCAACTGTGGAGTCCCCGTCACGGGCCCAGGCAAAGCTGCTGGCGCGACGTGCACCACACCCGACCAATGTCTGAGTGGGCGCTGTGAGCCGACCACCGGCATGGCTGGCGAGGCGTGCCTTTCCGCGTGCTTCGCGGACGGGGTCGCTTGCACGGCGGCGCTCGACTGTTGCTCCACCGGTTGTTTGAACGGCACGTGTGGCGGGCAGTGCACCGTCGTTGGTGATCCGTGCAAAGTGAACGCGGAGTGCTGTTCGAACGTGTGCCAGGCGGGCCAGTGCCAAGTCGACATGCCGAATCGGGATTGTCGCCCGACCGGTGAAGACTGCGGCAAAGGCAGCGGCAGCGGCTGTTGCAACACGTGCAACAAGGACGGCCGTTGCGATTTCGGTCCGGACACCTGCTTCGCACAAGGTGTCGCGTGCACCACGAACGCACAGTGTTGCCGCGGTGAGTGCTTGTCCGGAGTCTGCACGACACCCTGCGTTGCTCAGGCGGGCGCGTGCACCGCCAATGCAGATTGTTGCTCGGTGAGCTGTGTCGCAGGCGCATGCCAACCGCCGCCGCCAGCGACGGGCGTGGGTGGCAGCACCGGCGTGGGTGGCAGCACGGCAGTCGGCGGCGCGGCCCCCGCTTGCGTGTTGACCGGACAGAGTTGCACCGCTAACGGCGCGTGTTGCTCGGACTTCTGCTTCGGTGGTTTCTGCGAAGCCCCAGTTCGTTGATGCGAGCCGAGCCCGTCACGGGTCAGACGCGGTCGAGCTTTTCTCGGCCTCGTCGAGTTTCTTCTCGACCTCTTTTGCGTGTGCCGCGTCGAGCCCTTCACGCATCTCGCGCAGCGCACGGCGCGCCTCTTGTGGTCTGAGCGCGCCGCGTTCGAAATCGATGCAAATGATGCACATCTCTCGATCCTAGCAGCGTTTTCGACGGGCTGCCGGGCACGCGCCGTTGCGTAATTTCCGGCAGCTCCGGCGCGCGCTGCGCAAAAACCGCCGCGGCGGGCCGGGTAGCCCGTGTAGACTGCGCGGGCCGTGCACGCGTATCCCGCCCAGCTTGCTGACTTCGTGCTCGACCATTGGCCGGAGCACGTCCCTCTCGCGCTCGACCGGCGCGCGCTCGCCGAGCTTCTGTCGACGTGCTTTCAGGCCTCACTTGCGCATGAGGAGGGGCGAAACGTGCGCTTTCGCCTGGTCTCCGCGAGCGCGGAGGAGCTCGCGCGCGTTAGCGCCGCGAGTGATTTCTTGTGCCTCGAGTTCTCCGAGGAGCAACAGTTCAGTCCGGATGGCGCGCGTCGCTTGAGCCCGGCCGCGCCGTTTCATTCCAGCTTGATTGGCGTGACGCAAAACGGCGATCAATGGGCGATGTGGGGAGTCGTGCACACCGGCGCGAACTGGCTAGCTCCGACCTGGGGTGGGCGGCGTAAGCGGCAGGACGACCTGTCCATGTTGATGGTTCACGTCCTGGGCGCTGGCCGCATCGGTGTGTATGCGGGAGCGGACCTCGTGGCGTCGCTCGAGCACGGCATGATCGAGGCCACGACCACGGACGTTTTCACGTCGACCTGGATCGGTAAATTGTTTCGCGCGAACCGCGCGCGCTTCGCAGAGGAACTGCCGTCCGACAACGCGCGCCCCCATCCCGACTTGGTGCGTGTGATTTCCCAGCACTTAGTGCGTCGGGCGATCTTTTTGATCCGGCAAGCGGGTCACGGCGGCTTGATTTTGTTCGCCGAGCCCGAGCTCTTGGATTTGTGCACCAAGACCGCGAATGGCCCGCTGAAGCTCAAATACGAGTTTCGCGACAACGAGGCGCGTCGTCGTTATCGCACGCTGTTGCAGCGCTTGTTCGTGGCCTTGGCCAATCACGGCGACGGTGCAGTCGACCTACAGCGTTTTCTGGAGACCGACACTCCGGACGTGGTCGGTGTAGAGCAATCGATCTTCGAGCTGAGTCGTCTGGTCAGTGGGCTCGCCGCGGTAGACGGCGCGGTGGTGATCAACAAGCGCTTCGAGCTGATCGGTTTTGGCGCGGAAGTTTCGGGCGAATTGCCGTACCCGGACACGGTGCTCCAAGCGTTGGACGTCGAGGGTGAGCGCCGCTCCGCAGAGCCTGCGAACGCGGTGGGCACTCGCCACCGGGCTGCGTACCGTTTCGTCACGGCGCACCCCACCGGTTTGGCGATCGTGATCTCGCTCGATGGCATCGTGCGCTTCGTCGCCAATATCGAGGGGCAGATCGTGTTCTGGGACCAATTCTTGAATTGGTAGTGAAGCGCCACTCAGCGCGCTTTGGGCTTGCGTGTCGCTCGCGCGCGACGTTGCAACGCGCTCTCATAAGCTGATTGCAGCGCACGGAACGTCTCCGCGCTGCCGCCGCGGTCAGGGTGCACTTCGAGCGCGCGCTTCTTGTAGGCGCTCTTGATCTCGCTCACGGTGGCGCTCACTGGCAAGCCGAGGGTCTGCCAAATCGAGGGGTTTTCTCGCGTGCTTCGCGCACGGACGGCCGAGCGTTCGTCCGTGCTGCGCGCTTGCTGACCCGCCCACGGTTCTTTACCGACGAGCACGTTGGCCCACGCTCGCGCCCAGCCGCTCTCGATCTCGACGAGCGAGCAGCCAGCGACGCGCTCGGCCGCGCGGAGCGCTTCCTCACGCGAGCGCGCGCCACCCTCCGACGCATCTGGTTTGCGAAACGGTTTCCGAGCTGGCGCGGCCGTCCACCAAGCAGCCCACAGAAAGCGGCGCCGACGAGTCGGAGCGATCGAGCAAACGGGGGCGAACAGCGCGGAGCTCAAGGAAACCGTAACT
>DATHOI010000857.1:0-10137 GCA_035485095.1 Polyangiaceae bacterium
AAGAGGTCACCAAGCTGGCGGCCTAGGAACGGGCGTCGGGACAGGAGGAAGGGGAGTCTAATGCACCGTCTCCTCCCACCCTCGCAGCAACTGGCTCGCGCCCGGCGGCGGCGGGACGAGGTCGGCATCTGGCGGATCCGCGAGCGCGTTCCGGTCGGCGGCTGGATGTTCGAGGGTGCACCGATCCAGGTTGGCGAGGCTTGGCCCGATCGGGGCGGGGTGCGCCAACTCGCAGCCGAGCGGTTCGAGGTTCCGGAGGGCTGGCCGCTGGAGGAGACGCGGCTGGCGCTCGACGCCGGCGGCGAGAGCCTGCTGGCCATCGTCTACGACGACAGCGCCCGCGCGCCGTTCGGGCTCGACCTCAACCACACCGAGTTCCCGCTCGATCAGCGCGCCGCGCGGATCGAGATCGAGGCGGTCGCCCGGGGCCCGTTCGGCACGCCGATCCGGGACCCACGCCTCGCCCGCGCCGAGCTGATCCGCACCGAGCCGGCGCTCGAAGCTTTCGTTCGGCGCCTGACCCTGGCGATCGACCTTGCCGCCGAGCTGCAGGGCCATGAGCTGCTCGCCATAACAGATGCCGAGCACCGGCACTCCGAGCTCGAACAAACCCGGATCGCTCTTGGGCGAGTCTGCGCCGTACACGCTTTGCGGCCCGCCGCTCAAGATGATCGCCTGGGGCGAGATTTTCTTGATCGCATCGAGCGCCAAGGTCCCCGGGTGGATCTCGCAGTACACGTGGCATTCGCGGATTCGGCGCGCGATGAGCTGCGTGTACTGGGAGCCGTAGTCGAGGATCAGAACGCTTTGTCGGCTTGCCATTGCCCTCCCGCTAACATGGTCAGCGAGCGCGGCAAATCCATTCGCCCGAGCACCAGAAATGCGCTCAATCCTTGTGTGTTACGTAGACCACGACCTGGGCGGCCGGGCTCAAGGTGCCTTGAAATGCGCGCACGCTGTTCGAGCTGAGAGCGGGCGTGAGCGGCGTTCCGCGCCACAAATCGACGATTCGGCGCCGCGGATCGAGCGAAGCTGCCAGAGCGCGGCGTTCGGCCGAGCGCTGCACGGTCGCGAGATCTTCGGCGGAGAGCGCGCTCTGACCGAGCCGCTCCAAGACGCGTCGCACTTCTAGCGTGGCGCGACGGGCTTCGTCGTCGCTGGCGTGAATCTCGACGACCAGCGCCGCGACGCGACCTCCGCCGATCACGCTCGCGTGAGCCGAGGCGCTGATGTGATTGGCGCTCAAGGCGCGAGCAAGCGCGCCGTTCGAAGCGTTGAGCAGCTCGGCAACCGCTTCCGCTTCTCGATCGAACTTCAAACGCGACGGAAACGGCACCCCCACGTATGCGCTCTCGCCGTTCGCATCGCCGCTGATTGCGAGCGTGATTTCTCCGGCGTGTGCGGCGCGTTCAGCGGTGGCTTGGCAGCGGCGTGGCTCGTCTCGCCAGGGAGCCAGCCAACGCTCGAAGGTGTGCACGGCCGCGGCGCCCTGCGCGTCGTCCTCATTTGCCAGGACCGCGACGCGCAGCGGGCCACGCAGCAGATCACGCCCGCGTGCCCCAACCGAATCACGATTGGCCTGTGCGAGCGCAGCCCAGGTACCACGCGGTTCGAGCCACGCGCTGTGATCGGGGGAGAGCGCGTCGAGCAGGCGAGCATAGCCCGGGTGCGGTTCGCCGCCGATGGCCCCAAAGAGCTCGCCTTGCGCTGTCGCCAGCGCGCTGCCGCTCGCGTCGCGCTCCGTGAGCGCCCGGGCCAATGCCCGCGCCACGCGCTCGGCTTGCTGCAGGGCGCCCTCATTCGGCCTTCGCGCAGAATGCGCAAGCAAACCCACCGCGTCGGCCGTGAGCCAAGGCTCGAGCGCTACGTCCATCGCCCCGGTCTGCGCGGCGAGCGTCAAGGCCAAGGCCGTCTGGCCCGCATCCTCATTGCTTTCGTTGAGCGTGCCGCACGGGCTTCCCGCGAGTAGCCAAAGCTCACCTTGGCCGGGCTCCGAATGGACGCGTGTCTCGATCGCAGCCCGCGCCGGACGCGTCTCGAACTCACTGAGCGCCACGCTCAGATTGTCGAACGCCGCCCGCTCCGCTGGATGCACGGACAGCGCAACCAGGCGTCGCTCCGGACCGGGCTCGAGCCGCCCGGTGAGCCCGCGCCACGCGGCGCGCGCTGCGGCTTCACGCGGATCGCTCGGCTCGATGATGCTGCTGTCGAGCGCGCGCTCCGGCTCCGCCCCCGAAGCGAGCGCCCCCCGCAGTTCTTCGCTGACGATGCTGGCGGCTTGGGTTGCCGCATTCAAAGACGGGCCCGGGTCGCCGTCCGAGATCGCGAGATCTACGCGCAGGCAGGCGCCTCGCGGTCGAGCCAAGAACGCGACGCGATCGACGTTGAACCCCGGCAAAAATGTGCCCAACCGCAGGCTCAAGTCCGCGTCGGTCGCCGTCAGCTTGGCGAGCGATGACAGCGCCCGGTCGGCGTCACTCACGCGCAACGCGACCGACAAATGTCGCCGCCCCTCCGTCGCGTCCACGTCCAGCTTGTCCGTCGCGGGCCAGGTGTCCTCAGCGGCCTCTCCGGTTGGCCAAGCGACCGCCTTGCCGAGCTCACTGGCGACCGCGTCCGTAAAGTCGCTCGAGCCCAGGGCGGCGAACGCGCTGGCTCGCGCCGCAAATGCAAACTTCCGGTATTTCTCGAGCTCGGCACGCCCAGTTGGCGTCCACGGATCGGGCAGCGCCGTTGCAGGAGCCAAGCCGAGCTCTCCGGAACACTCGGCGACGACGGCTTCAGCCCGGCCCGTGAAGGCTCGGCCGTGTAGCGCCGCGAGCGCTTCCTGGATCTCCGGTAGCGCGTCGTCGTGGTCTGTGATGGGCGTGCCGAGCCCGGCACTGATTTGATCGATGAATGCGCGCGCGGCTGCCGGATCTGCGCAAAGCACCGCAAGCTCGACACCGAGCGCTGTCGGCACGCTGACCACGTCGCTCACGCCGTGCGCGCGCAGGCGTGCGAGGAGCAGCGCGGACAGCGCCACCGAGGCCACTGAGCCAGAATCCTGAGCGCTCGCAAACGCCACGGCGGACAGCGGATCGCCCTGTCGAACGACCAAGTTAATCGGCGGGTGGCGATCGACCTCGCGCCGTTCCACGCGCGTCCCTTCCGCGCCGGCGACGCCACCCACGGTACCGTTTCCGTGCGTCGTCGCAGCGCAACTCTGCAGCGCCGACAAGCTCACCGACAACGCGACGAGGCGCGCGGCGAGGCGCGAGGTGGACAGGACGCTCACGGCGTCCTCGTTTACCACACTCGGTCGGAACGCAAGAAGTTGCTGGGAAACAGTGGGCTCGAGGCGCGTCGCGCCGCTAGGCGACAGCGCGCCTCCGTCGCGGTCAGCCGTTCATGGAGATCGGGATGTGCCGAGCCGCCAGCTCACGCAGGAGCTGCTCACCCTCGACCGGATTCATTGACAGTTTGAGCTGCCCCCCGCTGTGGTGAAGATGCAGCCGCAGCTTGGTCCCGCTCCTGAAACCGTTTTGATACTGAACGACCCGCACTGCTTCGACCGAACGCATTTCGGTCCACGGCACCTGGCGCTTCAAGAGCCGAACCACGGTTAGTCCGACGGCATCGGTCGTCATGCGGTAGCGACCAGCAACTTGGATCCACACCGCGAGCAGCAACGGCACGACCATGAAGCCGAGCAGATACAGCAGCAGCAAGAACCCCCAACGCGGGAGCGTCCTGCCCATCACGCGAGCTCCTACGTCGTAGCGGCGCACGGTTTGAAAATCCGTGATCGGCGCGTACACGCCATCCGTAAAAGCAGCGCCGGGCGACAACCGTTGCCGGAGTGTCCAGACGAGCTGTTCGAACGCCGGATCGCCGGCGATGGCGCTCAGAATCCGCGTCTTGCCGCGCCCGCCGCCGTCGAGCACGAGCTCGAGCTGGTAGAGCTCCGTGAACGTGCGCGCCTTGACCACACAAGAGCGGACGCTCCCCAGCGCCACCTCGAATTTCAGCAGTTGACGCCAGGACAGCACGCCCTCGGCCGACAGCTCCACCTTCTGCTTGTTCCAGAATTCGAAAGTCTGATTCGCCATGCCTGCTCCCTCGCCACGACCCCTAACGATCGCAGCTCTCCGTCAAGGGTCGACAACCTCACGACATGCCCAACCTGAAACGGGTATCATGCTCGCCTTCGTCGGTCGAGGCGGCGGGGGAATCCGCTTATTTCGAGACCGCGACGTGAACGCCATCCCAATCCGCGGGCGGCGGCGCGGCGTGGAATTGCTCGCAACGCGCGTGCAACACGGCGCTCGGCGGGTCGTCCTTGACTGATGCAAGTAATGCGGACGCGCTCGAAAAATCACGTTTGAGATAGGCCTCGAAAGCGGCCTCGTAGCGCTCCGCCCGAGCCAAATTCGGGATCGCAGCGCCGCGATGTCCGAGCAGCTCGTAGACATCGATGCTCTGAGCTTTGCCTTTGACCGCGACCCTGTCGACGCGTCGAAACACGAATTCATCGCGAGCAGCTCGAGCGATCGCCTCGCTGGCGAGCACGGTGACCCCATACTGCTTGCACAAGGGTTCGAGGCGCGCGGCGAGATTGACGCCGTCTCCGAGCGCCGTGTAGCTGAGTCTGGAGCGCGCGCCGAAGTTGCCCACCATGACCTCCGCCGTATGCAACCCGAAGCGCGTGACGAGCGGAGGTAAGCCGCGCCAAGTAGGCGAAGCGTACAGCCTGGCCGTGCTCTCTTTGCACGCAAGAACCGCAGCGCAGGCGTGTTTGGCGTGGTCGGCTAAGTCCGTCGGCGCGTTCCAAAACGCCATCACCGCATCGCCGATGTATTTGTCGATCGTGCCGGAAGCTGCCTCTACCGCGGACGTCACTGCCTCCAAATAGTCACCGAGGTGGCTCGCGAGTTGGTCCGGCGGAAGCTGTTCCGCAAGACTCGTGAAGCCCTCGATATCGGTGAACATCAGCGAGAGCGAACGGAGCTCGCCACCCAATTGGGGCTCCTCATTTCGCTCATAGAGCCGCCGCACCAAGTCGAGCGGGATGTATTTGCCCATGGCGCGCACGGCAGTCTTGGCGCGCTCCAACCCAACCATCAACTCATCGATCTCGCGCAGACGACTCCCAGCGGCGTCCGGCGCGAAGTCGAACGCGCGCATGCGCAGAGTGGTGCTGACCAGTCGCCCGAGCCCCCGTTGCACGATGCGCAGCGTGAGCGTACTGATCAGCAGGACAGCCGCCAGCGTGCCGCCGAACACCAGCAAGAACAGATGCTCGAAGCGAACCAGATCGCGAGTGTAGTGTGCCTCGGGCACCACGACCGCAACCAGCCAGCCCTCTGTCCCCCCCGCCGCAACCGAGAGCTCTCGCAAAGTCGCTAGGTAACGCTGGCCGTTGACCCGAAGCTCGCCTCCGGCCTTCGGATGTTTCGGATCCAAGCCGTGCACGAGCGGGCTCGCGAGCAACGCTGCGATTTCAGGAGGTGGATGATCCGGCGTCACGCGCAGATCGTCACCCACGAGCTCGATGCGATCCTTGGGGCCAATGCGGGCAACGAGGCGCGCGTCGTGCGCGCCTGCAGCGGACACCGCGAGCAGCGCGATTTGGTGCGGATCGTTGGCATCGGTCGGATCCACTTTCAGCCGCGAAATGGCGTCCAAGTCGGTCGTCAGAAGCCCGATGCGTACCACGCCCACGACGCGGCCCAAGGCGTCGACGACCGACTGCTGCACGCTGAGCACGACTCGCGGCTTCGGTTGTCCGGCGTCGAGCTCCGAATAGTGCAAATCGCTCCACAGCATTCGCCCACTATTTTGCCGGGTGATCGGCACGCTGAACGTGGCATGCGCGGTCGGGTCATCTCCAATACCTCGATCGACGAACGGCGTCGCGTCGAACGCGGCGTCAGGCTTGCGATCGCGCGTTTGCAAGCTGAAGCCGGTGTCAGTCTGACGAGAGAGCCGAGTCACCAGCCCACCATCGGCGGCTCGGAATGCCGAAAGCTGGAAGCGCCCGCGAGGGGCGAGCTCGGCCTCTCCGACCGGATCGTAGCCGAGCACGTCCGCTCGAACGAACGTCACTTCCGCCAAGCGCGGCGAGTTCGCGAGCTCCGTGTAGAGCGCGACCTCGAGCGCAGCGAGATCATCTGGACGCAACGCGCCGACGCGCAACGACCGAGCAACGTCGCCGAGCGCGTCTTGCGCAGTCCCGAGCGCGCGAGCAACACTACCTTCGACGCGCTCGGCCGCGGTCAGACGAAGGCGTTCCGAGAAATCCAGAATCGAAGCCCGGGAGTCACGCAGAAACAGCCAAAACGAACCAGCGACGATCACGGCGATCGCGAGGGCCGCAAGAAAGAAGGTCTGCGCGAGGGTCGCACGCCGTGCGGAGGTCACGGTCCAAACTCATATCACTGTCGGGACGGCGCCGTTGCCGACGCCATCCACGGGCTTTCAGTGACTCGCTTTGGGCGCCGCGCTGCTGCGGATCTCTACGACCTTGTCATCCGCGAGCTCGGCGCTGGCGATCTTCACGACGCGGTCTTCAGCCGTCAGGCCGCTCGACACCTGCACGGTCGCGCCGGCGTCACGTTCGATCGCAATCGGCTGCAAATGGAGTTTGTTTTCGGCATCGACGACCGCGACGCGTAGCCCCTTCGCATCATTGATCAGCGCCGTCGCCGGGATTTCGAAGACGCGGTGGCTCGAGGGCAGAGTCAGCGCGACCTCCGAATACATACCCGCCAAGAGCTCGTTCTTCGAGTTCGGCACGCGCACTTCGACCAACATGGTGCGCGTCACTGGGTCGAGCGCGCCCGCCGAATGAGCGACCGTACCCGCGAACACGCGCCCGGGGAACTCGCGCACGGTGACCTGGGCCTCAAGCTCGGTCTTGATGCCTGCTGCAACATCCTGAGGCACTTGAATCAGCACGCGCGCGGGGTCGGTGATCGCTACCTTGAACAGCGGCGTCGCATTGCCGGCGCTAACGAGCGCGCCGCGATCGATCGTGCGCGACGTGACCGTACCGGCGAAAGGCGAAACGACGTTGGCGAAGGACTTCAGCTGCGTGAGCCGACGCATATTTGCCTCTTGCACCGCGACGGCGGCTTTGGCGACGGTCACGCCCGCGGCGTCGACGACCGACTGAGCCTGGCCCTTGTCCAAGTCCTGTTGACTAGCGACGCCAGCGGGAACGAGCTGTTGAAAACGCTCCAGGTTCGCCTTGGAAAACTCGTGATTCGCGGCGGCTTGTGTGACACCGGCCTGCGCTTGAGCAAGCTGCGCGCGGGCCTGATCGAGCTGTTGGTCGAGCTCCGGCGTTTCGATCACTGCCAGCGTCTGACCCTCTTTGACCTTGTCACCGATGTCCACCAGCCACTTCTGGATGTAGCCATCGGCACGCGGATAGATGGTGGTCTCTTCCAGCGGACGGATACTGCCGCTGAGCACGATCGCGTGGTCGCTGGTCAGGGTTTTGGGGGTGATGACCTCGACACGCAGCGCGGCCTGGTCGGCCACGTGTGAACTCTCGACCAGCTCACTCTGCGCGTGGTGTTTGGGCAAGTAGCCGAATAGAAATGCGGCTCCGAGCACGCCTGCTCCGACCAACCCGAAGGCCACGAGCCGTGTCTTGCTGAGCGTTATGGGTTCGGGCAAAGAAAACCCGAGGTCGTCGGTAGCGGGGTGCGCGGACTGGGGCGGCGCGGAACCGGTTAGATCATGGGGCGAAGTCACAGGTCCTCCAAAAGCGGGTCGGTCACGGGCGCCTTGCGGCGGAGCGCGCTGTACATGACGGGCACGAAAAATAGCGTGGATACCGTGGCAAGCAACAAACCACCGATCACGGCTCGCCCAAGCGGCGCATTCTGCTCGCCGCCCTCTCCGAGCCCGAGCGACATCGGTAGCATACCAATGATCATGGCGAGTGCCGTCATCATGACGGGGCGAAGGCGAGTCATGCCCGCCGCAAGCGCCGCGTGCTTGGCGTCGCGTCCGACTTTTCGCTGATCATTGGCGAAGGTCACGACCAAAATGCTGTTCGCGGTCGCCACACCAACGCACATGATGGAGCCCATGAGCGCTGGCACGCTGAGCGTCGTATGCGACAAGAACAAGAGCCAAACGATGCCCGCGATGGCGCCGGGCAGCGCCATGAGGATGACCAGCGGGTCGAGCCACGACTGAAAGTTCACGACCATGAGCAAGTACACGAGCACGACGGAGAAGATCAGGCCGTAGCCGAGCCCGGTGAAGGACGACTCCATGCTCTCGACTTGACCCTTGATTTTCACGCTCGTGCCGCGCGGCATGCTCGGTTTCAAGCTGTCGACGATCTTCGAGACCTGGTTAGCCACGGAGCCGAGGTCGGTGCCATCGACATTCGCCTGCACGTCATACGTACGCGACGCGTTCAGATGGGTGATATTGGCTGGCCCAACCGTGCGCGTGATGGACGCCACGTTCGAGAGCAACTGCGGCGCGGCATCGCCATTGGTCGACAGCGGTGTGTTCTCCACGGCGTCGACGCTGTTGTTCTCGTACTGCGGGGTCTGCACTGCGACCGAGTACTGCACGCCACGCTTGGTATCGAGCCAGTAGCTCGGGGCCACTTGCGTGCTCGATGACAACGACACCAAAATGTCGCTGGCGACGTCCTTCTGGGTCATGCCGGACATCGAGGCCATCGTCCGATCGACGTTGATCTTGAGCTCAGGCTTGGCCAAAACCTGCGCCATGTGCACGTCCGCGGCGCCCGGAATGGTCTTCATTTGCGCCATGATCTTGCGCGCGACGGCGAGCGTGTCCGGCTCCTTACCAGGCGCTCCTACGATTTGCACGTCAATCGGCGCCGCGAGCCCGAAGTTCAGCACCTGCGTCGAGATGTCCGGCGCGAGGAAGAAGATCGTCGACTCGGGGTAGTCTCGGTGCAGCTTCGCGCGGATCTTGCGCACATAGTCCGCGGTTGGCTTGTGGTCCTCCTTGAGCGCGATCAAGATCTGCCCATCCGATGGCGAGATCAACGCCCCCTCGCTGAGCGACAGATTGATGCCGCTGTTCGGCACGCCCAGGTTGTCGAGCAGGGTCGCGATCTCGTCCTTGGGGATGACCGTGCGAATCGTGTCTTCCATTGCCGCGAAGCGACGTTCGGTCTCCTCGATCCGAAGGCCGGGCGCGCCGCGCACGTGCAGCTTGATCAAACCGGCGTCCACGGTGGGAAAGAAGTCGCGCCCCAAAAGGGGCGTCAGCGCCACGACCGAACCCACGACGAAGCACAGGAACCCAGTCACGAACACGCCCCGGTTATCGAGCGACCAAGCGAGTAGGCCGCCGTACGCCGTACGTAGCCGCGCGAAGCCTCGCTCGAAGGCGTTGAAGAAGCGCTGTGCGAGGCCAGGCGGCCCCGCGACATGCCCAGCCAAGTGCTCTTTCGCCTCCTCAGCCAGGAGGTAGCGGACCATTGTCGGCACCAAGGTCCGGGACAAGAAGTACGACGTCAGCATCGCGAACACGACCGCGAGTGCCAGCGGCACGAACAGAGATTTGGCCGCGCCGGCGATAAACCCAACTGGCACGAACACGATGCAAATGCAGAGTGTCGACACGAACGCCGGCACGGCGATCTCGCTTGCGCCGTCCAAAATGGCGCGCGTGATCGGCTTTCTTTGCGCCAGGTTTCGATGGATGTTCTCGATCTCGACGGTGGCGTCATCGACCAAGATGCCGACCGCCAGCGACATGCCACCGAGCGTCATCACGTTGAGGGTATGTCCCAGCCAACGGAGCACGACGATCGAGACCAAAATCGAGAGCGGTATCGAGATCACGACGATCAGCGTGCTGCGCCAGCTCCCCAAGAAGAGCAAGATCATCAGCGCCGTCAGACCGGCCGCTATCGCTGCTTCCTTGACCACGCCGGTCACCGCCGCGCGCACGAACACGGATTGATCGAAGAGCAGATTGGCCTTCAGCTCTTGGGGCAGCTTGGCCATCGTCCCCGGCATGATCTGGCGAATCCGGTTCACGACGTCGAGCGTGCTCGCGCTACCGTTCTTCAAAATCGTCATCAGCACGGAGCGCCTGCCGGACACGTGGACCATGCTGGTCTGCGGCGCGTAGCCGTCGCGCACC
>DATHOI010000858.1:0-5199 GCA_035485095.1 Polyangiaceae bacterium
TTTCCTGGCGAATTTTCGGAGAAACTTCTTGCTCCGACTCGTCGGCAGAAGCCGTGGGCTCGCCGTGCATGTCGTCTCGGGCGAGCCCGGTCTCGCCGCACAGAGCGGTCACGCGGCGGCTCGAGCTTGGGATCGGCGCGCGTTCAGCTACTCGCTGGTCGCCGTGCTCTTGTCGACCGTGCTGTCCGCGGTGATCTTCGGTAGAGACAATCTTTCGGACGTGATCATCATCTACGTCTCCTGCGTCGTGTTCGTATCGCTACGCTATGGCTACGGCGCGGCGCTCCTGGCGACGGCGCTCAGCGCGCTTTCGCTGGACTTCATTTTCGTCAAGCCTTACTTGAGCTTTTCCGTTGCTGACCCTCGTGACGCGCTGACCGTGGTCGTGATGTTCGTCGGTGCGTTGATCATCAGCAGCCTGACCAAGCGCGTGCGCGACCAATCGAACATGGCACGTCAGCGTGAGGCAATCACCTCCATGCTCTACGCCATGAGTCGCGAGCTCGCTGGGACCCTGGGTATCGACACGATGCTGCGGGTCACGATTCGCCATTTGCACGACGCCTTCGACGCCAAGATTGCCGTGCTCCTGCCGGACGCCTCGAACGAGCTCAAGTCGATCGCGGTTGGACCGCGCTCGTTCGAAATCGACGCAGCGGATCGCGAGATCGCCGCATACGTCTGGCAGAACCAACAGAGCGCCGGCGCGCGCACGGAAAATTTCCCGAGCTCGAGTGCGCTGTTTCTGTTGCTGCGTGGCTCTCGAGGAAAGGTGGGCATATTGGCGGTCAAACCAAGTGGTCGCCAAGCCGCTGATTCTGGACAGCTACAGCTACTCAGAACGTTCGCCGCTCAGGTTGGTTCAGCGCTCGAGCGTGGACAGCTCGCGGAGGCCGCACAACGCGCGCAGGTCGAGATCGAGACCGAGCGCATGCGTAGCTCGCTACTGAGCTCGGTCTCGCACGACCTGCGCACGCCGCTCGGCGTCATCACGGGGGCGATCAGTACCTTACTTCAGGATGAACGGTACCTGGACACCGAGGCCAAGCGCGAGCTCTTGGATTCCGCGCACGAGGAGGCCGAGCGGCTCAATCGCCTGGTCGGCAACTTGCTCGATATGACCCGTTTGGCTTCGGGTGCACTTCGCCCAAAGAAGGAGTGGCACCCGCTCGATGAGCTGGTGGGCGTTGCCTTGAATCGGTTGGAGGCGCGGTTGCAGGCGCGCGAGGTTACGGTCAACTTGCCGTCGGAGTTGCCGCCACTGCCGATTGACGCCGTTCTCGTGGAGCAAGTGCTGATCAACCTGATCGAGAACGCCATAAAATACACGCCTCTCGGCTCGCCGATTGAGCTCTCGGCAGTGGCGATATCGGGAGGAGTCGAGATTTCCGTCTCCGATCGCGGGCCTGGCATACCGCTCGCGCAACGCGGTCAAATCTTCGAAAAATTCCAGCGCCTGAAGCCGGACGCCTCCGACGGCGGCACGGGTTTGGGGTTGGCGATCTGCCGCGGCATCGTCGAGGCACATGGCGGGCACATCGGTGTCGATGATCGCGCGGGTGGCGGCGCGGTCTTTCGCTTCGTGATTCCGATCGATGGGGTCCCACCCGCGATGGGCGGCGCTTGGCAGCACGAGTAGCTCGAGCCGGCACTCAGATGCGGCGTTCCGGCGCCGTCAGGCTCGTGTCCAGCGCGGTCTCCAGCAACACGCCGCCCGTCTCGTCAGAGTGATACCCGGCTTCGCCGTGGTCCGATTGATCGAGCCCCTCTTCCTCGATGTCTGGATCAGGGCGGAGCTGCATGGCCTGCTTGAGCAAGACGGCAAGCAGGGCGGAGCCGAGACAGGCGATGGCGCAGGTGATGCCGATTGCCTTGAGCTGCTCGAGCCAAAGCGTCCGACCGACCAGCGCCGATAGGTGCGTGAGTAAATTTGGATTGGCCTCTGGCGTCGCCACGAAGCCCGTCACCAAGGCGCCAAGAGTGCCGCCGACGCCGTGCACGCCAAATGTATCGAGAGCGTCGTCGTAGCCGAGCAGCGGCTTCAGCTTGATCGTCGCCAGGTACGGAATCGAGCCCGCGAGCAGACCAATGATCACCGCGCCGTTCGGGGAGACGAACCCCGCGGCCGGCGTCACGACGACAAGACCGGCTACGGCGCCCGAGCAAAATCCGAGAATCGTCGGCTTGCCGCGAGTCACCCACTCGATGCTCGGCCACACGATTGAAGCGACTGCCGCGGCTAGTGTCGTGGCTAGAAAGGCATTGGCGGCGATGCCGTCGGCGCCGAGCGCACTGCCGGCGTTGAAGCCATACCAACCGACCCACAACATACCAGTGCCCACCATCGTCAGCACCAAGCTATGCGGATAAAAGGCGCGATGACCGTAGCCGGAACGTGGCCCCAGCACCAAACACAGAATCAACGCCGACCAGCCCGAGGACATGTGCACCACGGTGCCACCCGCAAAGTCGATCGCTCGAATTTTGGCGTCGGGGTTAGCCAGACCGTTCATCCAACCGTCGGCGCCCCAGACCATGTGCGCGAGCGGGAAGTACACGACGAACAGCCACAGCGTGACGAACGCCATGACCGCGGCGTAGCGCATGCGCTCGGCGATCGCTCCGACGATCAACGCAGGTGTGATGATCGCAAACATCAACTGATATGTCGCGAACGCGCTTTCCGAGACCCACGGCGCGTAGTCACCATTGGGGATTGGGCCCACGCCGCGCAAAAACGCGCGGCTGAGGCCGCCGAGCAGCGCTGAGCCGTGGCTGAACACCAAGCTGTAGCCGACGAGCCACCAAAGCAGCGTCACTAGCCCGGCGCAGCCGAGGCATTGCGCCATGACCGAGAGCACGTTCTTGCGCCGCACGAGCCCGCCGTAGAAGAGCGCAAGCCCTGGCAGCGTCATGAACAAGACGAGTGCGGCGGAGGTCATCACCCAAGCGTTGTGACCAGGGCCCGAGACCGCGATCTCGTGCGGCGCCGTATTCGTCATGTACGCTTCTAGATCGGAGACACGTACATCGAGGTCGCGGACCGGTGCGGCTGAGTGCGGCTGCAATTCCATGCGGGCGAGAGCGTAAAATGCAGCGCACTAAAGGCGATCGAAAAACCGGGCACGCGGGACTAAGGAATCTCTAAAGACCGTGTCTCGAGTTTCAGTGGGTGCTGATTTTCAAAGGCATGAATCGGTCGTTTCGAGCGGCTCGCGATGCCACCTAAGCGTTCTCTCAAAAATCCTAGCGTCGTTCTAAATATTTTCTAGGCGACGTGGGCAAACACTCGAGAGTTGGAGTTGCAGTCGGGAATTGGGGTCGTCGTCATCTTGATTTTTTATCCGCACCTGCTCACTCTGCAAGGTGATGAATGCGACATTGCCTACTCGCGACAACGGGCGAACGCGTCCCGCGTCGCCCTGGGTGACCGCCGAATCGATTCCTGTGCCAAGCGCCGAGCTGGCGAGCAAGGAGGCGCTAGTCGGCTTGCTCTGGCCGATGCTGAGCCGCATCGCTCGCCGCTACGAGCCGGATCGGCAACTTTGCCCTGATTTACAGCAAGAAATGCTGATCGCGCTGTGGCTGTCTTTGGACAGCGCAGACCGCAAAGAGTCGTTCCGTGGCTGGCTGCGTCGCGTCACTAGCGAAGTCGGGACTCGGCACGTCATGGCTCGTGAAGGGGCGTTGCCGGTCACCGGCAGCTTCCGAGACGGCGCCGAGTCGTCGCGCTCGCCGGACCCAGAGTCGGTATTCGTTGCTCGCGAGCGCTTGACGATCTTGCTCGGCCTGCTCGACAACTTGCGCCCGAGAGAGCGCGAGGTGGTCCTGCTCGACCTCGAGGAATTCGATTCTCACGAGATCGGAGCCGCTCTTCAGTGCTCGGCGAGTCAAGCGCGCGACACGCTGGCTAGGGCACATCGGCGACTACACGTCTGGATGAGGCGCAGCGAGCCGAAGCTCGCAGGTGGGCTGGCATGAACCTCGCGCGCAGCTCGACGGAGCAACAACCCTACCCAACCATGGCCCGTCATCAGGTCGTTCTGATCATCGAGGACGAGCTGCCGATGCGACGCTTCCTGCGCGCTTCTCTGCCGCCTCACGGCTACGTGCTCGTGGAAGCGCCGACCGGTCGCGAGGGGATCGCCGACGCCGGCACGCGCAATCCGGACATCATTTTGCTCGACCTCGGCCTACCCGACACCGACGGCGTCGACGTGACCAAGCAGCTCCGAGAGTTCACCAAGACGCCGATTATCGTGTTGTCTGCCCGAGACCAAGACCAGGACAAAGTGGCCGTTTTGGACGCTGGCGCCGACGACTATTTGACGAAGCCGTTCTCGGTCAGCGAGCTTTTGGCGCGCATTCGTGTGGCCAGCCGGCACGCCGAGGGGCGCACGGGTGAAGCGACGCAAAGCGTTTTCACGGTCGGCGCACTGCGTCTCGATTTGACGATGCGGCACGTGTTCCTCGGTGACCGTGAGGTTCACCTGACGCCCATCGAATACAAGCTCTTGTCTGCCTTGGCGCGCAACAGCGGCCGCGTCGTGACCCATCAACAACTCCTGCGGGAGGTTTGGGGAACCCGCTACGGCACGCAGACGCAGTACCTGCACGTGTACATGGGGCAACTGCGCGGAAAGCTCGAAGCAGAGCCGACACGACCGCGGCTGCTGCTCACCGAGCCCGGCGTCGGCTATCGCCTCAAGGGAGAGCCGTAGGGCCCGATGAGCGCATCATTGCGAGCTCTTGCAACCGAGCCACTCGGCTTGTCCGCTCCCATTTCCGAGCGAATGAGCGGAGCTGCGTTACTCACCCTGCTCGCGCCAGCGCTCGCGCGGCTAGCCGCTCGCTACGAGCGTGACCGCCAAGGTTGTAGCGAACTGCAGCAGGAATTGTTGATAGCTCTGTGGCTGTCGACGGGCAGCTCGGAGCACCGAGTCTCGCTCCGGACTTGGGTGAGCACCCTGGCGCATGAAGCGGGCGCGCCGGAGGTCACGACGCTGACCCGCGAGCACACCGCGCTCCTGCTGGCCTTGCTGGAGAACCTGCAGCGCAAGGAACGCGAGACCGTCCTGCTCAGTCTCCAGAATTTCGACGCGCGTGAAATCGCGATCGCGTTGCATTGCTCGCCGGGCCAAGCCGAAGACACCTTGTGGCGAGCACAACGACGCCTGCAAGGTTGGATGAAGCGCCGTG
>DATHOI010000859.1:0-6580 GCA_035485095.1 Polyangiaceae bacterium
CATGGGGAGGGTGATTGCGTGCAGCCACCCGAGAGCCGAGTTTCAGCCCAGCCGCGCCCGGCCCACAACCCCTAGAGCAAGATCGAGACGCCCGCCGAGAGATATGGGTAGCCAATCCTCAGCAAAAACCCGACCGAATCAGAGACCAAGAAGCGTCCGCCGACCGAGACCGATGGCTCGACCGTGTTGTTCGAACCGGAGGCGTCGCAGAAGCCGCCGTTCACGCAGCCGTTGCCGAAGAAACCCGAGTCCCAGCTTTGGTGCTCGAAAACGATGCCGGCTTCGCCGAAGACGCTGATCTTGGGCAGCAAGAAGAAGTTCCACTGCACGACCACCGGCACCGTCCAAACGTCAGCCGAAAAGCCGTTGCCATAGTAGGTGTTGCCGATGCGGTAGCTGGGGCAGCCGTTGTTGATGCCGGCGTGCGCAAAGTCCAAGCCGAAGCCGATCGCCATGCTGTTGTTGATGCGCGGGAGCGGGCCATTTTGAAGGAACGGGATCGCTGCGCGAAAGCCCGGGCCGAAAGCGTCCTCCGAGCACGGCGCGTAGTCGTTGTACTGAACGACCAAGTGCGGCTCGAGCTCGACCGAATACAAGGGATGATTGCCCGGCTGCTTGATCTGTTGAGCCGAAGCCAAGGCAGGCGCGGCCAAAATACCGAGCATGACGCAGGTTTGCGTGAAGCGCATGAACGACCTTTCCAAGCTATTTTCCAATTTCCAAACGCTGCTCCACTTCGAAAACGAGGAGCGGTGCTCGGGCAACGATCAGTGGGCGAGCAGTCCCGACCCAGTCCCGTACAACAGATTGGCCCGCGTCGTCCAATGCCAGGCGCGGCCGATGCGCGAGGATGTTGCGAAGTCGTTCCGCAACCAGCTCCGGAGAAGCGTCGCTGCGCGCCGCGCCGCGGCTTCTGAGGTTGTGGCAGAGCTGTTGAAAACGAGCCTCCTGTTCGTCGGTCTCCCACTTGATGTGGCTCGCGACCGAGATCGTCAATGCGGCATCGACGGCCGACAAATACGCCTCGTTTGCCGCGCGCTCATGGGCCAGAGCGCCGTCCAAAACGAGCTCCACTCCGACGTGCGCCACGGCTCGCGCGCTGCCCCGCGACAGCCCGTGGGCGAGCAAGAAGCTGGAAGCCTGGTGCGAAAATTCCAGAAATGACCGTGCGCCGTGGAAGGCGTCGTCCGTCGCATGATGAAAGTGCACCCCTTCGACGAGCGCGTCGCCCGCGACTCTCGGCGGACGGACGCGCAAGATGGATGCGAAGTCCGGTAGCATGGCTCCCAGTACGAACTCCGCTCGAACCGCGCCGTGAGTCGCCTCCTTGCGTCTCGCGATCACTGCGTGCCCGAAGAAGTTCATGCTCGCAGGGAGCACAGCACAATTGCGGCAAACGTAAAGAAGCTGTGCGAAGGTGCGGGAAATATTCTATGACCAGCGCGTGCCTCCGGCATCTTTTGCGATCGAGCTGATAGCGCGCCAGCCGCTGTCGACGCGTGTGCACCGGCTTCGCTTTCGTGCGCTCGCTCCGTTTCGATGGGCCGCTGGCCAATATTTGTTGATCGTGCGTAGCGCTGGTCAAGAGCTCTCTCTGCCGTACTCGATCGCGAGCGCGTACGATCCCGAGCATGCCGGTGAGTTCGAGATCGCAGCGGCCTTTCGGGCCGGGGCCGACGTAATCGACGCGCTAGAGATCGGTTCTGTGCTCGACGCGGAAGGACCGGCGGGGACGTTCGTCTGGCAAGCGAGTCCGAGCCCGGCGGCGCTGCTCGTCGGCGTGGGCACTGGCATTGCGCCACTCCGCGCCTTGATCCAGGAAGAGCTCGCGCGCGCCACACGAACACGCTTGATCTTGCTTGCCGGTCATCGCGCGCCGGAAGACGTCTTATTTCACGACGATTTCGTGAAGCTGAGCGCGGCGCACCCTCGTTTTCAGTTCACACCGACGCTGACCGGTGCGGAGTCTCACTGGCTTGGTCGCCGCGGTCGCGTCCAGACTCAACTCGCCGAGGCGGTGCAGTCACTCGGCGCGCTCGATGCCTATGTTTGCGGTCGCCTCGACATGGTCAATGAGGTGGTCGGCGCGCTCAGCGCGCTTGGCGTGCCAAGCGCCCGCATTCGCAGTGAAGGTTATTAGTGAGACGCGCGACTCGGGCGCGAGCGCAGTTCGGTGCTCTGCTCCTCGCGCCGTGACGCGGCGCGACGCAGTGACGACGGCGGCGGCGGTGGCGGCAGCGAGCGCAGCGCGCTCTCCAGCGCGGTGTGCGTTGCGTGCAAACCCGAGCTGTCCGCGTCGCTGGCGAGCACCGAGGTGATGGGCAGTGCGCCGCCGCGACCAACGCGCGCCGCGAGCAAACGCGCGGCGGCTTGCAGGTCGTCCAGCGCGGGCGGCGCGCCAGATTCCACTTTGCAACGAGCGCGCGCCAAGCGATACGCCGCGCGCGCCATGCCGCCGGATTCATCGACCAGGCGGCCGTAGCCGCCCTGCTCGGAGGCTAGGCGGTGCAGCCATTCCTGGGGGCTGCTGAGTTCTTGGTGTGCTTTGGTCATGGTCGAGCCTCGTGACGCTGCGGTGACGAATAGCCGCGCCGTGCCGCGCATAGCCGCTCTGCTGCCAACTGCGGAGCAAGCGGCGTGCCGAGATGGCGCGTGCTTGCTGTCGTGTTGGCGCGAGCTCCCAATCGGCTCGTGTTCTCAGCGAGTTGCGCGATCTCGGCCGGATGGCCACACGAGCGCCTTGAGCAGCTCTGTCGCACTTTCCGGTGTCTGGTCTCTGGCACTCGTGTCAGACAGGACGCAGGCAGCTCGGGTCGCGGCCGGTGCGCCGGGCGCGTGTGTCACACGCCCGACGCGATCGGATTTGCGCGCTCGCGTTCAGGCAAGCCCGATCTCTTTGGCCAGGTATACGTCCTGAATGGCGTGCAAGAGTTTCGCGCCTTCGGCGAGTGGTCGCTGAAATGCTTTGCGTCCGCTGATCATGCCCATGCCGCCCGCACGCTTGTTGATCACCGCGGTCATCACCGCTTCTTGAAAGTCATGGTCGCCGGAGGCACCGCCCGAGTTGATCAAACCGGCGCGCCCCATGTAGCAGTTGGCGACCTGATAGCGCGTGAGATCGATCGGATGGTCACTGGTGAGCTGGCTGTAAATGCGCTCGTCGAGCTTGCCGTAGGATGAGCTGCCGCTGTTCAGGGCTTTGAAGCCGCCGTTATTTTCGGGCAATTTCTGCTTGATGATGTCTGCTTGTAAGGTCACGCCGAGGTGGTTGGCCTGACCCGTGAGATCGGCTGACAAATGGTAGTCCGTGCTGCCGATCTTGAACGCCGAATTTCTGAGATAGCACCAAAGCACCGTAGCCATGCCGAGCTCGTGCGCGCGCTGGAACATCTTGCCAACCTCGATGATCTCGCGAGACGCGTCCGCGGAGCCGAAATACACGGTCGCGCCGACCGCAGCGGCGCCCATGTCCCAGGCCTGCTTCATGGTGCCCCACATGATCTCCTCGGCCTTGTTCGGATAGGTGAGCAGCTCGTTGTGGTTGAACTTGACGATGAAGGGGATGCGGTGCGCGTACTTGCGCGCGACCGAGCCGAGCACACCGTATGTGCTCGCCACGGCGTTACAGCCGCCCTCGAGTGCGAGCTTCACGATGTTCTCGGAATCGAAGTAGTCGGGGTTTTTGGCGAACGAAGCGCCTGCGGAGTGCTCGATGCCCTGATCGACCGGCAGGATCGACACGTAACCGGTGCCTGCGAGGCGCCCATGATCGAACAGCGACTGCAGATTCCGGAGCACCTGCGGGTTGCGGTCCGACTGTGCCCAGATGTCGCCGACGAAGGTCGGCGACGGCGCGTGCAGGCGCGCTTTGTCGATGGTCTTGCACTGGTGGTCGAGTAGGTACGCCGCCTTGTCACCGAGGAGGCTTTGGATCTCGCTGAACTCGCTCATCTGAACTCTCCCGAATTTGGCACGAGTCGTCAGTTTACTCAGTTTGCGGGAAATTTCCGGTGATTTTCTGGTGCGCAAAAGCGACACGCAGGCGGCTCGTGACTCGGCTCGGTCGCTTCGTGCACACTGCCGTCATGGCGGCGAAAAAGGCTCAGCGCGGCGCGTCGCTCACGCGCTGCTGGTGGAGCGGGGACGACCCACTGTACGTGAAGTATCACGACACCGAGTGGGGCGTGCCCGTGCACGATGACCGAGTGCTGTTCGAGTTTCTGCTGCTCGAGGGCGCACAGGCGGGTCTCAGTTGGATCACGGTGTTGCGCAAGCGCGAAGCGTATCGCAAGGCGTTCGCCGATTTCGATCCCGAGCGGGTAGCGCGCTTCACGCCCAAGAAGATTGAAAGCCTGATGCAGAATCCGGGCATCGTTCGCAACAGACTGAAGCTCGAATCCGCCGTCAAGAATGCGCGCGCGTTCTTGCGCGTGCAAGAGGAGTTCGGTAGCTTCGACAAGTACCAGTGGGGCTTCGTGGGCGGCGTGCCGCTTCAAAATCACGTTCGATCACGGAACGACATCGTGCCGCGCACGGAAATCTCGGACGCGCTCAGCAAGGACCTGAAGAAGCGCGGCTTCAATTTCGTTGGCTCGACCATCGTCTACGCTCACATGCAGGCGGTCGGGATGGTCAATGATCACCTGATCGACTGCTTTCGACACGCGAAGCTCGCTCGCGGAGCAAAGCCAAGACCAACAAAGTGACTACGACTCCAAGCATCACTTGACCTCGAGCGTCCGGCCGGATTCCCGGGCGAGCTGCGGATTAGTGCGCTTTATTCGGCGGCAGTTGCGCGCTTCGCCCTCTCCTTGCTACCAAGTTCGGTCGTGCGTCAGGAATCGTTGACGGTCGTCGCGCGGGTCGACGGGGTTGCTCGGGTGAGTGAAGCGCGGCGCGCTTTGCGCGAAATCGCCGCTGATCGGCTGTCGGACAGCGACGTTCGCCCGCGCGCTTTCGCGGATCCGAAGCTCGGGATCCACTTTGCTCGACTGGTCTTGTTGGACGAACCGAGCGACGCGCCTTACGGCTCATCACTCGTCTTCGAGTCGAACTTCGACACCGATATCGCGGACGCGACACGAGCTCGTGGTGCTCACCTCGCGCTCCTGTGCGACTCGATCCGCGAGCCCTTACTGAGCGTGTTTCGCTATTGCACCGGGTTTGCCGCGGGCTTCAGCAGTGACGAGCTTCGGGATGCGCTCGAATCGAGCCTGGTCGAGTCCACTGCTTGCTACCAAGGCCACACCGAACGCGATCTGCCGAGGATCAAGCTCGAGCAACACCTGCGAGAGGTGCTGTTCTGCTTCTTCGAGCGCGCGCCGAAAGCGCCACCGCGAGAGCTGTATCTCGCAGCGCGCGAGCACGTGCGCTTGCGCAGCGCGATCGACCCGAAGCTCGCCGGTTTGAACATCGACTTGCCGGCACCGCCGAACCCGAGTGCAGCCGTCCGCTCGCAGCGACTGAGCGCTGGGCTTGGTGTGTGGCTACAGAATATCTCGAGCAGGCTCTTCATCTATGTTCTGAGCCAGATTCACAATCTGTGGCGCTGGACCCTGAAGGACCCACAGTTCGATCAACTCGCGCGCCAAGAGGCTTGGACCGACGCCGATCGCCTGGCATTTCTCGAGGTCGCGGCTAGCGAGGACCACGGGCTTCAGAACGCATTGACCCACGTCGTGCCGTTGAAGAACGCAGATCGGCTGAAGGTGCTGCGAGCCGCGCACGGCTACATCGACCGCATGGCTAAAAATCAGTTCGACGACATTGGCCAGCTGGGCGGAATTCCCACGATTCATTTCGCGAAGTGGCTGCTCATCGACCAAGGCACGCGGCTGCTCTTCTTGAGCAACTACGACAGCAGTTGGGAGAGCTATTTGGGTGATTTCGTGGACCGCGCCGCGATCGGTCTCAATCTGGCGTGGACGTGGACGGATCTATATCCGCGCACCGTGTTCTTCAATTGGGGTGGCGCCAACGACGAAGAACGTTTCAAGGCTTGGAGTCGCGCGCATCAGCGTGCGACACAAGTCTTCTACGCGGCGTACCCGGAGCTCGGTATCGCCGCGCTCAACAACAACACGTGGATCCGCTGTGGTCTGCACCACCCCCCATGCGCGATGGACCTGCGGGGTTGGTTTCGGCGCTTGAGCTGAGATCGGAGGCGGTTGGTACTCTCATGAAGAAAGAGCTCGAGCTGGGCGACATTCAGGGGCTGATCTTGAGCGGCTATGGGCAAAAGCCTGCCGCGCGCTACGCGATCTTCGAGATCGTGAACGGCGCGGCGGCGCGCCGTTGGTTGGGCCATTTGATCCACGCCCTGCAATTTGGCTCGTTTCGAGCCACGCGGCGGAGTGAGCCTCCGTACCTGGGCGACTTGTGCAGCAACATTGCGTTCACCCACGCGGGCTTTCGCGCGCTCGGCCTGCACGAGACTGCGCTCGCGGGGTTTGCGCAACCGTTTCAAGAGGGCATGAACGAGGCGAGCCGCGCACGGCGTCTGGGCGATGACGGTGAGAGCGCGCCCGAGAAATGGCGCTGGGGCAAGGTCGGTGAGCCCGTGCACGGCCTTTTGGCAGTG
>DATHOI010000860.1:0-8429 GCA_035485095.1 Polyangiaceae bacterium
TCAGTGATGAGCAGATGAAGGACGTACGCCGCGGCGAGCAAAAGAAAGCCGCCTACGTTGGGGAATATGCGGCGCAATTCCTGCTCGGCCACCCGAGCTCCGCCGTGAAGGACGCGAAGCACGCCGGTGTGCTCGAGGATCTGAGCGCGATCTTGCGCGTGACGCGCCCGGAGGTCGTCTACACCCACAATTTGGCTGATAAGCACGACACTCACGTGGCGGTCGCATTGCGTGTGCTTGCGGCGTGCCGAGAGCTCGAGCCCGGCGCCCGGCCAAAACGGCTCATCGGCTGTGAGGTGTGGCGCGACCTCGACTGGTTGTGTGATTCGGACAAAGTGCAAATGCCCGTCGACCGTCGCGAGAACTTGCAGAACGCGTTGATGGGCGTGTTCGACTCGCAGATCGCGGGCGGCAAACGCTACGATCTCGCGACGGCGGGGCGCAGAAAAGCGCATGCCACTTATTTCGAGAGCCACGGGACGGATCAGCACACAGCGTTGATATGGGGCATGGATCTGACGCCCTTGATGCATGAGGGCGATCCGTCGGCGCACGTTGCCGCGCTGATGCGTCGCTTCGAGGACGAAGTCCTGGCACGAGTGCGTCGCCTCGGCGGCTGACGCGTTTCGAGTCGCCCAACAAAGTCGCTCTAGCCGCGACCCTCCGTACTTTGCTCAAACCCAGATGCTGAATACGGGCGAGGCGGTGCCGCGGTATTTTCTGCCGTGGTGCGGGTATTTGCCTAGGAAATTCTGCGGTTTTACCTCGAATTCTTCGATTTTTGGTGCGCGACCGGCGAGGTGCTCGCCCAAGCGCTCTCGCAGAATTTGCAGCCGCGACAATTGTCCGCCGTAGCGCAGGTCGAGCACCTCGAGCCCGAAGGGCTTGTTCTCCTGCAGCCAGATTGCGCGGTGCGCTCGCCATAGGCCTTGCACCTTCACCAGGGTCTTGCCGACGTCCGCTGTGATCTCGAGCAAGCGGCGGCGATCCCGAGCCAGGTACGCGCGGCGGGCTCGCGTTCTCAGATCGGCCTTGAGCGCGAGGCACGCTGACAAGGCGCTGGCAAAACGAAACAGCGCGCGGTTTCTGGGCGCGGCGGAACGCGCCTGCACACTCAGCTGCGCTGACAGCTTGGCGTAGTGCGGCGTCATCGGGCGCCGCTCGAAGTGCGAAGAAAACAAACCAAGCAACGGATCATCCCAGATGAACGATTTCGCCAAATTGCCAGTGCCTAAGATCGCGGCCTCGTCGGGGCAGTCGAGCTGACTGGGCAGCAGAAAGCTGCGCAGCGAGTCGCCGGTCAAGGTCTGAACCATGCGCGCGACGTCGTCATCGCTCGGCGTCTTGCGAAAGCAATGCTCGGCATACAGGGCGAGGCCCGGGAAATTGCTGCGATACGGCGCTTCTTGCCCGTCATCGCCCCACATCGTCATCAGGACGCGTCGCACGCCTTCGGCCTTGGCGACGCGAAGCATGGGCAAGAAGGTCCGCTTCGCCTTCTCGTGCAAACCCCAAAAGCGGTCCCAATTCCACAGCCCCGGCGAGACGATGGGTTCGAAGCCATGTTCGCGAAAGCGGCGCATGTCCGTACGGTAACGAGTCTCGTCCTCTGAAAAATATTGCCAGTAGTTGAGCGTGATATTCTTCGGTATTTTTCGCCACTGCGCTGCGGTCATCGGCAAATCTCCATTGAATGCATGCTGGCCGAGCACTAGGTCGCCCCACATCGTTGGCTCGAGCTTTCGCTCCTGACACAGCCCAGCCACCATCTTCAGATGAGTCAGGTACAGCTCACGCGGGTCGATCTTGCGATTGACCTCGAAGCACGTGCCCCGGCCGAGATCCCAAGGTTCGTCCATGCCGAGATGAATGCGCCGAGATTCATAGGGTGCCGCGGCTGAGTCGAGCAACGCTGCCACGAAGTCGCGCGTGTGCTTGGATTTCACCGAAAGCACCGACGCGGTATCGCGAAGCTTTGCGTATGCTTTGCGGTATTGCAGGACCTGCTCCAAGTGCGCGAGCGTTTGGATGCAAGGAAACATCTCGATTCCGAAGCTTTTAGCGAACGCCACGACGCGCCGGAGCTCGCTCTTCGAGTACGCGCCGCGCATGTAGCCGATCAATGGCTGGCCCTGCACCTCGTACGTGTCCTCGGTGTAGAGCGTGAGCTGGTTGATTCCCAACAAGGCGAGCTCGACGATTCGCTGCTCGAGCGACTCGACATGCGGCACGCCATTGCGCGACGCGTCGATCATCAAGCCGCGGAATTCGAACTCAGCCGTGACCTCGAGTCGCGCCAGCTCGGAGTCGCGCGCGAGCTCACCCAGCGCGCGAAACCAATCCGAGCGCGACTGGTGCTCGATGACGAGGCGCGTCCCGTCACGGTTGATGCTGAAGCCAGGCTGCGCTCTCGGTCGGCCCGCAACGACTACTCCGCGCGTCAGACTGAATAGTTTCGGAAATGTGCGGCTGAGCTCACGGTGAGCCGGGCCTTGGGTCAGCTTCAACATGCGCCGAGCCTAGCCTGCTCGGTTCCTCCGAGGATGGCGGCTTTGCCGCAAAAAATTGGCACAAACGACGAGCTACAAGCCGGCGCTAACGAGCGCGCCGTCGACGTACACCGCGATCGGTTCGGATAGCGTGTGTGGATCGACGCTGGGATCGCCCGCCAGCACCAAGAAGCTTGCGCGCTTGCCGACATCGAGCGAGCCCAAATCGGTCAAGCCCAGAAATTCTGCCGGAATGCTGGTCCCTGCATTCACGATGCTGGCGCCGTCGAATCCGGCGGCCAGGAGCAGCGTGATCTCGCCGGCCTGAATGTTCGTGTCGCGGGTGTTGCCCAGGTCGGTGCCATACAGCACGCGCGCCCCGCGCTGATGCAACTGCTGCAGGTTCTTGACGGCCGCGGCGCCGCCGCCAAACGCACTCAACGTGCTGATCACGGTGCGCGTCTTCCAAGCGTCGAGCGTTGCGTCGCTCAGCGCTTCGGTCGGCGTGTGAGCTAAGACATCGATGCCGTCGGCGGCCGCGCGGGCAGCGTTCACCTCCTCGAGGGCGTGAGTGAAGACCTTTAGTTTGTGTTGGTGTGCGGCGGCGACGATGGCCTTCACCGTCGGGTCGTCCAGCGTTGGCGCTGCAGTGAGCGGCACCTTGATCACCTGCGCGCCGGCGGCAAACAGCGTTTGGACCGCCGCTACGGCAGTCGCCGGCGACGTTACCTCGAGCCCGTAGCCAGCCGAGCCCCAAGACGTCGTGGGGTAGCCCAGCTTGGCGGTGATCATCGGCCCCGAGTTGAGCACGCGCAGCGCTCCGTGGCCGTCGCTCAGAGTCGCGAGAGGCGCTGCGAGGTCGAGCACGGCCACGATGCCGCTCGCCAGTAGCTCGTCGCCAACGGGGTCGTAGGCTAGGTGCACGTGGCTGTCGATGAAGCCGGGCACGATGTAGCGCCCCGTCACATCGACGATTCGATCCGTGTCGCCGACGCTGACACCGACCGCGACCACGCGCCCCCCGTCGATCCTCAAGTTCCGCTTGCCCACGCCGAACACGTTGCCGCCCTTGAGCACGAAGCTCGGCGCGCGAGCGTCCGCGCTGTTTTTCGGCGTGCCGCCCGCGCTCGGATTCGGGACTGCGAGCTCCGGACGCGGCTCGGCGGCGGCGTGCTTAGTGCCTTCCTGTGGCACGCCGCGCGTCGAGCAAGCGACGAACAGCAGCCCGAGCACGATGGCGAGTCGCATCGCGCTAGCTATAGCGCGTTCTCATACGCGCGTGCGATCGACAACTAGTAGCCGAGCGTGGGACGACCCATGCCGCGATACGCGAGCCCCGCCGCTGCCACGGCGTTCGGCACTGCCATGTTGCGACCGTCGAACACGTGGCGACCGCGCATCAGCTCGCGCACCCGCGGAAACTCCGGATTCCGATACTCATTCCACTCGGTGGCGAGCAGCAACGCGTCGGCACCGCGGCAAGTCTCGTACTCACTGTCGAGGATTTCCACGCGATCGAGCAAGCCCATACTGGCCATGCTGACTCGCGCCGTCTCGCGAGCCTGCGGGTCGGTCGTGCGCACGCGCGCGCCTTTGGCCACGAGCTCGGCAATCATCTTGATGCCGGGGGCTTCGCGCACGTCGTCGGTCTTGGGTTTAAATGCCAATCCCCAAACAGCGATGAGTTTGTCCCCCAGCCCACCGAGGTCCTTCTCCATGTGAGCGATCAACGTCTTTACCGGAACCTCGTTGGCGCGCACTGCGGCGCTGGCGACCTCGAGCTTCAAGCCGTGGTCTTCACCCGTGCGCACGAGCGCGCGCAGATCCTTGGGGAAGCAGCTGCCGCCAAAGCCGAGGCCGGGATACAGGAACTGCATGCCGATGCGCTCGTCGGAACCGACGGCCAAGCGCACGTGCTCGACGTCTCCGCCGGCCACGTCACACAAGTGCGCTATCTCGTTCATGAAGCTGATCTTGGTCGCGAGCATCGCGTTGGACGCGTACTTGACGATTTCAGCGCTCTTCGGACTCATACGCTGAATGCGGCTGCGCTGGCGGTTGTACGGCGAATAGAGCCGCTCCAGGAGCTCGAAGGCGCGGTCGTCGTCGGTACCGATAACGATGCGATCGGGCTTGAAGAAGTCGTTGACCGCGTCGCCCTCTTTCAGGAACTCGGGGTTACTGACCACGCTGATCTTGTGTTTGGCGTGCTTGTCGACCACGGCACGAACCTTCTCGTTCGTGCCGACGGGGACCGTGCTCTTCAAGACCAACGCGACGGGGTGCTCGGCGGCGCGCGCGACCTGTTCAGCGACACCGAGTACGTATGAAAGGTCGGCAGAGCCGTCTTCTTGCGGTGGAGTACCGACCGCGACGAACACGACCTCGCGGCCACGAATGCCATCGGCGAGGCTCGAGGTGAAGTCCAAGCGATGCGGCCAATTTCGCTTGAGCAAATCTGCCAAGCGCGGCTCGAAGAACGGAACCTCGCCAGCTCGAAGCTTGGCGAGCTTGTTCTCGTCCACGTCGATGCACATGACATTGGTGCCTGAATCAGCGAAACAGGCCCCCGCAACCAACCCAACGTATCCGGAACCAACGACTGCGATTTTCACAAGCCTGCTCGTAGCCAGGATCCGTGGTGGTGTCGATTATTTTAGAGCGCTCTCGAGAGCTTTGCTGAATAGGTGGTCAGTAATGGCGGGTTGTCGCATTGTCCGTGACGGCCGCACGACCTCTGACAAGATCGCGAAACATGGCTCTAGGTCGCGCGGTACGGCGTCTTGCTTCGTCTGGTTGGCAGGTCGAGCTCGCGCGCGTCCGTGGCTTACTGGTGGTGGGCCTGGCGAGTATCAGCGGAGCCTGCCTTCGCCCGAGCGTTTCGAGCGCGCGCACGCCCGCACCAAAGCCCGCGGCGTCGTCCGAGGCTTCGCCGATACCGCCACTGGTGGCGAGTAACACGGGTGTCGAGTCGTCGTTCCTGCTCGCGGCTGCCGGCGACGTGAACCTCGGTCGCAATTGTGGACAGCGTCTGCTGGCCGACTCGAGCTATGACCCCTTTCGTCGCGTAGCGAGCCTTTGGGCAGATGCCGACGTGCGCTTCGTGAATCTCGAGTCCGGCCTCAGCGAGCAGCGCGGCGAGACACAATCGCCTCACCACGGCCTAGTATTCACGGGCCCCCCCGTAGGCGCCGACGCCTTGCTGCGCTCCGGCATCGGCGTCGTTTCGACCGCAAACAACCACGCTTGGGACTACGCGCGGCGTGGGCTGTTCGAGACCCTCACCAATCTCGACCGCGTCGGCGTTGCGCACGCTGGCACGGGCCGCGATCAAGATGCGGCATATCGGCCGGCCATCATGCGCGTCAGCGGCTTTTCAGTCGCGTTCTTCGCCGTGACCCAGGTCTGGAATCTGGGTGTCTTTGCCGAGGAAGAGGCGCACGAGCACGTTGCCTGGGCGGACTTCACGCGGCTGCGCGATGCGCTCGTGCGCGCCCGAGCGCAGTACGACTTCGTCGTGCTCAGCTATCACGGCGGCGAGGAGTACCTCGAACTGCCACTGCAGAAGACGCGTGACTTCGTGGACCAAGTCATGAGCCTCGGCGTCGACCTCGTGATCGGTCACCACCCGCACGTGCCGCAAGGCGTCGCGTGGTATGGCGCTCGCCCCGTCTTCTACAGTCTCGGTAACTTCGTGTTCGACAGTCGCGCCGAATTGCCGTGGACGAGCTCGTCCTTCATCGCCAAAGTGCGGTTTCGTCGCGGGCGCCAAGTCGAGGTTTGGGCCTGCCCATATCGTATCGACGGCTTCGAACCGGCGGCTCTGGCGGCGGGTGACGTCATGCGCGAGCATGCCTTCGAGCAGCATTTGCGCGTGACCTCCGCGCGCTTGGGTGGAACCGAGCTAGGCGAGCACGACGCGCTGGGCTGCGTCGAGCTCCGGCCTCCCGTGCCCGTCGCGACTACTGCGCGAGCTCGTCTGAGTCGCGATCTTCCTCGAGCTGATCGAGAATCTGTCCGGCTCGATCCTCGCTGATTCCGAACCACTCCGCGAGTTGGTTGATGAACGCGTTCTCTTCGTCCGTTACCTCGTCGTCGGCGAGCGCAATGGCGGCTGCGAGGGCGAAGGCACCCTCGGCTTCGTTGGGGTCTTCCGCGATTTCTTCGGCGATCTCTTGCAAGCGCGCGTCTCTGCCGCTCTCGGCCAGCCGCTTCTCGTAGGTTTCCAGCATCACGTTGATGGTGCCGGTGCGCAGCAGGTTGTCGGTGAGTCCGCGGATCGCGCCACGTACCGCGTCGCGCTCGGCGTCTGCGATCGTGCCGTCGGCGGCCATCATCAGGAACATCGTCTCTGCCAACGGCTCGACGCGGTTCACCGAGCCGACTTCCTCGGGGCTCAGCAGACCCTCGCGGGTCAGCGTCTCGTACGCGGAGGAGGCGACCATGCTGGGACGCCGTCCACTCTGCAGCAAAGCGTCACGTAGTCGCGAGATGGTCACTGTCTGGATCTTCATTGATCGAGAAACCTACTCGGTTACGTGCGCCGGATCTAGCCCGGGGCGTGTGTGCAGGTGTCAGTGCGAAGCGGATTCGATACCGGATTGAAAGCGTCCGCCTGCCTGATGTACGTCCGCGCCGACGAACACACAGGTCGCGTCATCGCGTAGGAATCGAGCGGCGGGCAGCACGTCCTGCAGCACGTCGTATAGGGTTTCGCTGCTGGCGGCCGCGAGCGACATACCCCGGTCTGCGAACTGCAATTTCGCGCACAGCTCGCGCAAGACCCCGGCGTCGAGCGAGCCACCAGTCATGCCATCCGACACTGCGAGCCAAGCGCTGCCCCAAATCAGCGGCACGACCTCGTACGGGTGAACTTCACCCACGCGCCGGCCAACTGGGCCGGACAGCGCGGGGTGCAGGCTCAGCTCCCCGCCAGGCGGAGTCGTCGCGATCGGCGGCATGCCGGCGTTCAGGAGCTCGACCTTCGCTTCGCTCTGGGACAGGCGCAGGATGAGCAGGCCGGCCTCGACCCCGGGCCGCACCGCAAGCTGCATTTCGAGCTCGCTCACGACCTGGTGAAGTGGCTCCTGCGTCTCGAGCGCAGTGCGGGTCTGGCGCATCATCGAACTGAGAAAGCTGCCCGACGACTCGGCCGCTCCTCGCACGTCGAGCATGACGAGCACCAAGTCCCCCGCGTCGTCGACGAACACGTCGAATAGGTCGGAGGGGCGCGGTCCCTCGATGCTCTCGCCGCTGACGCGCAGCATGCCGTGAAGAATCGGCAAACTGCGAAGACTCGAATTCTTATGTGCTGCTGCCACGATGAGGTGATCCATTGCGAGCGCCGGGCCACGCCCGATGGTTGCCACGGCGCGCCGGGCCTCCTGGCGAAACCATAAATATATTGAATAGTTAACCAGTAACTACAAGGTGTGACACCGAGCACAGGCCGGACGTTTCCTCGTCTCAATCTGAACTGCTGAGACCGAGGCGTCTAAAGGCGGGACCAAATCGTGCGTTTCATCTGAGTGAACGATGACCGACGACGAAACCGGCGCAGCGTCTGCTCAGGGGACCTCAGACCTAGTCGCCGTTGTCGATGACGACCCCACTGCTCGGCGCTTGATGCGCTTCTGGCTCGAACGCACCGGCTACCGTGTCGTGGAGCACGATTCGGCGCGCAGCGTGCTCGAGGGCGAGGGCGAGTTGCCGACGGTCGCGTGCGTGGATCTCGGACTAGGCGAGGTGACGGGCATCAAGGTGATTCAGCACCTGCGCGCGCGCGACGCCGAATTGCCGATCATCGTCGTGACGGCGCAGCGCGAGATCGAAACCGCAGTTTCGGCGATGCGCGCGGGAGCCTACGACTACATCACGAAGCCGCTCGATCGCGATCGCCTTCTGCTGGCCGTGCACCGCGCGCGCGAGCGCCGCGAGCTG
>DATHOI010000861.1:0-6762 GCA_035485095.1 Polyangiaceae bacterium
GCGGGCGCATACAGAGCTCGCCGCTGCGCTTGAGTCTAGTGGCGTCACGGATGCATCGATCGGCGTTCGCGGTAGTTCCGTCACCGGGACGAGCTTCACCGGCGAACCCTTCGGGCCGAAGAGCGACATTGATTTTTTTGCCGAGAGTGAACAGCTCACAGCGGGGTTGCGGACTTCGACTTCAATTCCGGGATTTGTACACCCGGATCGCGTGTCGAAGGCCTTTCCCGAGGTCGCGGACTGGGCGGACCGGTGGACCAACGAACTTGGACGGCCAGTTTCCTTGGGCGGGTTTGTCCCTGGCACCGTCCCAGACTCGTTGTCGATAAAGGTAGAGGTGCATTGATGTCTGGTGATCTCTTCGTTGTCATGCGGAGCAAAGAAACACTTGAGGCCTTCGCGCGACGAGTGGGCGATGTCTTCCAAATCCGGGAGCTGGAACGTCGCGAAAGCAGCAACTACGTGGAAGGCGAGTACTACGTGGGAACAGCGCTCTCGCTAGCCGTGGTGTTCGCGCGAGCGGACGAAGAGGATCTCGACGGCTATGAATTCTGGATCCACTTCCGCACCACCGGTGCGTGGGTCCAAGATGCAGCATTCATAGATGGCCTCGCCGATTTCCTTGCGCGCCGCCTCACCGTCGCCGGGGACACTGTCGTACGCATTTTGAATGCCGAGCTGCGAAACCGGGAGAAGTTCTTTTACTCTCTGAACGCGAACGCACCGTATGCTTCAGCAGGGCAGGTGCTCGTTCGACAGGAATAGGACGTGCTGCGCACAAATCCGCCTATCCACAACGTCTTCAATGCCGACAACCGCTTACCGACGCTTGCAACGAACGATCCGCGCTCCACTGATCAAGTACGTTCGAAACCCGCATCGGGAGCCCGAGGAGGCGATGCACGCTTACGTTCGGCAGATCGCCTACAACGAAGCGATCAGCAGTTGACGGTCAGGCGCCCTGCGGACTCCTGGCTCTCAGCTGATCTACGGCCCCTGAAAATCCCCCGCACCGGGAGCCGCTAGCCGGACTAGGTCGCGATCCGAAACGCCGGTAGTGCCCCGCCCGCGTCAGAAAGGCGAGGACGAGAGCCACGCCGAGTGCTGCGAAGGCGCCTGACAACATCTGGCCGCAACCTGCCGGCGTACGGCGAAGCGCGCCAGCGGCGCTTCCCGAAATCGTGGAGCCGTCCCATCCACCGAGCGCAGCCGAAAAGAAGGCCCAGCGCGATTTTGCGCAACCGAAGCGTGGGCCTGACCGACAGGTGGGGGTGGCTGATTGATATGGCCGCTTGTCCGCTGTTTCGCAGGTCTTCCATGAACAAAACAACCCAGTCTGCCGGCCCATCCCACCCTTGCAACAAGGTCTCCCAACGACGCTCAAAGAGCGGTCGTCTGCTCGCCCCCGTCGCGTTCAACTTGCTCGCAGGTACGGTGGTCCTTGCAGCCCCGCGAAGCGTCGAGGCTCAGTCCATCGATCATCACGTGCAGCTCAGCTTGAACGCGAACCTGCTTGCGTACGACAGTCTGAAGCTTTCTGGGACCTCATCCTCCGCGACGGACACGACCTGGGGACCGGGCGCCTCGGGCCTGGGTCTGGGTCTTGGGTATGGTCTGACAGACAATTGGCTTCTCGGCGTGCAACTGCTGGGTAGCTCCACTACATCGAGCTCGGGCGGCTCAGGCGCGACCGATTTGAAGCTCATGAGCTACTCAGTATTGCCTCGCCTGGAGTACTCGTTCGAGGGTGAACCATCGCTCCGGCCTTATGTTGGGCTGACGCTCGGCTTGCGCGGAAGCTCAACGTCGGATGCGGGCAGCAATGCTTCAGCTACGGATTTCGTATTCGGAGGCGCTGCGGGCCTCCGCGTGTTTGCGGCTCCGGGGTTCTCGATCGACCCAAGTGTGACCTTGCTCGGCTCTACGGGTAAGGAAGATTTCGGTGGGGCGACTCTCGACCGAAGTGGATTCACCTTCCTTTTCGGCGTCGCGCTTTCGGGATGGATGGATGTGTCCGTGCCGCAAGTCGCACCTACGCCCGGGTCTGCACCCGCGCCGACTCCGAGCACAAGCGCGATCAAAGCGCAGCCGGCCATCAACGCCCTCGGGAAGCCGGAGGCGACGCTCGACACAGACAATGACGGAACGATGCGCGCTGAAGTCGTGCTCGGTGACCAGAGGCGCGTGCGCCTGGTGGGTCGCCCCATTCACGACGGGCATGCTGTGCTTGTGGAATTGATCGGCGCGAGTGATATGTTTGGTCAATGCGTAGAACTCAGAGTGCTCGTCGATGGCAACGAGCACGCGACGCGCAGCACTCCAAGGCCTGTAGCGGGTGCGAGCAATGCGCTCCAGGTGCTCGTTGCGCCGACGCTGATTGAGTCGATCGGCAATGCCGAGCACTCGGCGAGCCTCGTGACTTGCGGAACCGATTGGGTGATCTCGGGCGGAGCTCGAAGCGTAGTGCGCCAGTTTTTCGAGCGCTTTCGGGAGAGTGCTGAGCGCTATGGGCTTTGGAATTCGAATCGGCGTGCGGGCGGGGCGGAGCGACAAACGGCTGAAGCTCGCTAGTGTGGACGGCGTGCGGCGCGGCGCTCACCTCAGCGCCCTGGAGGAAATCTGAGCTCGCGCCACGACTCCCGGGCGGTGAGCGGCGCTCTTCTCGTCGGGGCGCCGCATTTTGACGGGTCGCACCAGCGTGGTCATGGGTTCGGCGAGCCGTGCCAGTTATCTCTGGCCGAGGGCCGCTGTGTCAACGCACGCAACCAACACAATCTACGATCATCACGGACCGTGTACGCCCCTAGACGGGATGTCCGGGCGCGGCGATGTAGTCGCGCACGGGCACGGTTGATGCTCAGAACTCCACCGACATGCTTCCGCCCTTCGCGCCGACGAGCCAAGGAGCCAAGGCAACCTTGCCTTGCGAGGGAGCGTCGTTTTGCGCGGGCCAAAGCAGGTAGGTAACGATCGTCGCTGCTCCGAGCGCTCCGGCTGCCACCCATGACACGGTGGCAGCGTTGCTAGCGCTGGTTCTGGCCGAGAGATTTTGAGCGAGTTTGTCGCAAGCGGCCGGTCGCATAGATGCCATGGGCGCGCATTCACTGTTCGACGCGGCAAGGGTCGGCGAATCCTGGTCGAGTTCGGTTTGTAGCTGCTTTCCATCGCTAGCGAGTGACGACTGGTGGAGCGAAAAATAGGTACCTACACCCGCGGCGATCACGGTTGCGGCGCCCCCACCGACGAGCACCCAAACACGAGCGGAGCTGTGCGCCGAGCCCTCGTCCGGCGTGGGCGCCGCTGGCGCGGTGCCTGTCGACGGGTGGACTGCAGCTCGATCGGACGGAGGGGGTTCCGGGACGAGGTCGAGCCCAACTTCACGCGACTCGCCCGCACTGGCTGTGAACTCGTGCGCTGATACCAGATACCCCGCCTTTTGAGCTTCCAGCTTGTGCGGCCCAGGTTCCACCAAGAGCTCGTCGGACAGCGCCTCGGGTGGAACTTCATGTCCGTCGAGGGTAACTGCCGCCCCGGCCACGCTGACTGCGAGACGGACAGCGCTGAGGTGCGAGCGGCATTCCTTGAGACTCGCTTCGGCGTCGGCGCGCTTTTCAGCATGCTCAGCAGGAAGATTCGCTAGCGCGTACTTCCAGTGCTCTGCGGCATCGCGGTAGAGCCCGAGCTTCATTTCCACATCGCCTAGGTTTGCGGCGATCGCGTAGTGCTGCTTTAGCTCCCAAGCCTTGAGGAAATCCGCTCGCGCAGCATCCCAATGCTGCTTCGAGTACTCGACCGTCCCGTGCCGAACGAACTCTTTTGCGGCTTGCGTAGGATCGGCGGAGTTCGCGCCGGCCGCGAAGGCGGGCGAGCTCAGCGCAACCAACAGGACTGTGAGCGATGAAAGGGCGCGTTTCATTTGGTTCGATCTAGTGAGATGACGAAACTGTTGGTCCAAGATGCACACGGCTGGGCTCGCTCCCGTGCGGCATGTAAACGCGTCGGCAATCTTCGTCACTCGTGCAGGTCATAGTGCAAGGTCAGTGGCAATAGTTCACGCTTGGGCAAGTGTATCCGTTTACACACTGTGCCGTTGCCCCGCACGGAATCGTGCACGTATCGGGGACGCCGAGCACAGTCTCGCAGAGGCCACCTTGGCCTGCCTCGGTGCAAGCGCCTGCGGTGTTCCGGGCGCATCCGCACGATGTATCGTTGCCATCCGAGCAGGCCCTCGAGTTCACAAAATCGAGCACCGCTTCACACCGCGTCGAATCTTCATCTATCCCGCAATACGACTCAGCGGTTGCTCCGGAAAGGCTGACCAAGTCAGTCGGCATCAAGAAGTAGGGCCTCGAACATGTCTTACTGAAACGACGCAAACAGAAGCCGCCCGGGCGTGCCACGCCCATGAACTTCATCGGTACGCAGCGCACATCTGGGTCTGCTTGGTCTCCGCCGATGCACTCGCTATCGGCAAGGCAAGGCCCACATAGATCAATTGTGCCAACGGGCGTGGCCGTGCACTGTTCGCTTGCCGGATTGCAAGCGTTGCCATCACAAGCTGACTCGTTGGTCGCGGTACATTGCACACAAGCCCCGGCATTGCAGACGCCTTTGCCGGCGATGCTCGAGCACTCTGCGTCTATTGTGCAGGGCTTGCAGGCGTCGGCGTCGCACTTGGAAGCAGTCGCGTCCGTACAATCGCTTTGCTGCAGGCACGCAACGCACGCGTGGTTGGGCTTGTCGCAGAGCGGAGTAGCGCTTGGACAATCAGGGTCGTCATTGCACGCGACGCAGGTGTTTGAATCAGTAGCGCACGCGGGAGTGGGAGCCGCACATTGGGTCGCGTCGACACATTGGACGCACGTTTGAGACGCTGCGTCGCAAGCGGGCGTCGCACCCGAGCACTTGCCGTCGCATGGGGCGGCCCCCGCCGCTCCGCCCTCGCCAATTGCGCCGGAAGCCCCAGCAGACGCGCCGCCCGAAGACGAGCCCGCAAGCCCAGCGGAGCCACCGCTTGCGACCGTCCCGCCAACGCCGCCGCTCCCGCCGGATGGAGCACATGTCCCGGAACTATCGCAATCCGTGGTGCTTGAGCAGCTCAACGCGAAGACAGTGAACCCAAGGGCAATCCCAGAAGCGAAGCGTAAGTAGTGAATGGTCATCGAAGTCTCCGTACTCCTCAGAATTGTCCCGAAATCCAAACGTTCGCGCCTGCGGGGTTCGCGCTGGCGCGAAATCCCACCCCTCTCGACCGCGACTCACGCGTGGGGCTCGAGTGCGGCCAGAGAAACCAGTAGGTAGGCGTGGCCACGACGGCTACTCCAGCTAGTACGATTCCAGCGGTGGACCAGTTGCGGTCGCGATCTTTTGCGCTCAGCGCGTCCTGCAGCGCGGTGCAATCACCTGCTGACGCGGTTCCGTCGGCGCATCCGCTGCGGCCAACGCGGTCTCGCAGCGAACTTGCGGCGTCCGATTTGCTCGAGCTTGCCAGCGCGAACCCGATGGCGGTGCCCACGCCGACGACGAACAGCGCGCCACCAACGACCACGGGCACCAGGCTTCTGCCCTCGCCGCCCGAGTCGTTCGCACCGGACCCCCCTGGTGGCGCTGGGTGTTCTGTCGGGAGTGCAGTTGTCGTGGCTCCAAGCTTCAACGCAACGGGGTACTCCCGGCCGGATTCAGTCTGAACTGAGCGCGTGACGTTGTCCCCGTTGAGGTTGACGGCAATGGTGTGCGCTCCCGCGTCCACGAACGCCGCCGTTTGGAGCGGCGTTCTGCCGACGGACCGTCCATCCACCTGTACCTCCGCCCCATCACGGTCGACTGCGATCTTCAGCGCTGCGACGTGCGTTTTTACGTCGGCGAACGCGGTCCTGATCTGCTGAAGGGTCTGCTCACTTTCGACGGGGGCGAAGTGATTGAGGCAAAAGTCCAAATGCTCGGCCGCGTCGCGGTAGTGCCCAAGAGCGATTTCCGCTTGGGCGAGGGCGGCCGCGACATCGTACGTCTGACGAAGCGTCCAGGCTTCGGTGAGTGCCTTATCCGCCTCCTCATTTTTCCCCTCACCAAAGGCGGCGACACCTTTTCGGAAAAGAGCACGCGCGCGAGTGTTGTCGTCATCGCTCACTTGAGCGTTCGCTGTCGCCGCGGGTTCTGCAAACGAAAGGGACGGGGCGAGCGTTGCGAGGATCGCTAGCGGTGCCACGTGCAGCAAAGAAGAGCGGTTCATCTCGGTTTGATCCAGGAGGTCTGTGCGGGGGCTGCTGTGGTTGCTGTCACGGGCGCTGGTTGGGGTGCAGGATGCGATGGCTTCGAAGACGCTGCATGAGGCGCACCCTGGTCGACGGGGTGCGCCGGATGAGTAGGGGGTACTGCTTCTGGCGCCGAGCTGGCTTTCGAACTCGGCAGAGCCGACGGGGTGGGTGGTTGCTCGTCCGCTTTCTCAACGACCGGAACAGCGCTTACGACGGCTGGCGCAGAGGCCGGCGTGCTAGCAACGGGAGGCGAATTCGCCTGTGATGATGAGGGGGCGGCTTCACGTGCTCGCTTCACAGAGGTAACGCTCGCAAAGAGCAGCAATGCGGCGGCCGCAAGGAGGCAGGCGACGACGACCGCCACCGGAGGATGCCGCCGCGTCGGTAACGTCGGTGAGACAGGAGCTGGCCCGGTTTCGCGAACGGATCCGTGATCGCTCGATGGAGCCTCAAGCGGTAGGTTCGGTGGGATCGTGTCTTGGAAATATTCGGGCTCGAGCCGCGGTAG